>NZ_JBSGZP010000431.1:0-6444 GCF_053611065.1 Streptomyces sp. NPDC054840 | reverse complement strand
GACGGTCGCCCCGCGCGCGTGCCGGACACCGACCGCCGTGCCGCCGCGTACGACGACGGACGCGACGCGCTCCCCGCAGCGCAGGACGCCCCCGCGGCGACGGAGGCGGCTCACCAGCGCGGCCACGAGGGCGCCGGCGCCGCCGACGGGAACCGGGAAGCCGTGGCTCTGGCCGAGCATCGACATGAGCCAGCCGAAGCCGCCGCTGCCCGCCGCCTCCGGTGCCAGGTCGGCGTGCAGGGCATTGCCGGCCAGCAGGAGCCGCCCGCCCTCGCCCCGGAACTCCTCCTCACCCAGGCGGCGCACCGGCAGAGCCAGCTTCCGGGCCAGCCGCAGGCCCCCGGAGGCACGGAGTTTCGCGGCCAGCCGGAGCCCGGAGCGGACCGGGGGGAAAGGAGTGAACAGGGCCTGTACGAGGTCCGGCCCCACCCGGGCCCACGTCCGGTACATGTTCTGCCAGGCGTCGGCGTCGGCAGCCGCGAACTCGGCCAGGCCGGCGCAGGTGTCCTGCACCCGGCGCTCCAGCACCGCGCACCGGCCGTCCGGCAGGGGGTGGGCCAGTACGGAGGGGGCGTGGCTCCAGCGCAGGCCCTCGGCGGCCAGGTCGAGCCGGGCGAGGACCGGGGAGGCCGCGGCGAGCGGATAGAAGGCGCTGAATACATCCGAGATGTAGTCCGGGTGCACGCCGCGGTCACTGCGTACGGCTCCTCCGGGCTCCTCCTGCGCCTCCAGGACCTCCACGCTCCACCCGGCGTCGAGCAGCAGGTTCGCGGCCACCAGGCCGTTGGGCCCGGCGCCGATCACCACCGCGTCAGGCACGGAGCACCTCGGCGGACTGTTCTTCCACGACCCTCGCCAGGCGGGCCAGCATGCCCCGGTGCCGGAGCTGGAGGGCCGCTTCGCTCACGGGGTTGTGCAGGGTCCCTCCCAGGCCGCGCAGGGGGTGCTCGTCGCAGACGACGAGGGTCTCCTCGCCCCACGGCCGGAGCTGGAGGAAGATCCGAGCCGTGCCGAGGGCCTTGAACGATGCCTCCAACTCCAGCTCCTTGCCGGTCTCCTGGTGACGTACGGTCGTCGTGCCTTCGGCGGACCAAGGGCCGAGCCGGACCGTGTAACGCAGCCGGGAACCCACTGCGGGCCAGGTGGGGTCGAGCGGCGTGGACCCGGACGGGCCCACCACCCACTCCCCGTACAGGGTCGGATCGGCGAGTACGGCCCACACCGCGGGAGGGGAGCGCCGGATGAGCTGATGCCGGACAGCCACGGGGACTCCTCTGCTACCGACGGTGTGTGACACGGTCATGGTGCCCCTACCCCGATCACGCCGCATCTCACGGGCTTCGGGCCGGCCCCCTCCGTCCGGCCGGACACGTGCGGGTGGGCCGGGCCGCCGGGCCCGCTCCGGTGGGCCCGACCCGCGGGGACGGGCGTACGGCCCGTCGAGAGGAATACCGCCAGGGCATCTGGCAGGCTCGCACCGTGCCCGCAGGGGAGTGGGTCAGGTGGCTCGCCTACCCGTTGCATCGCCGTCCCGTCTCGGTGGGAGACCTTGTGCAGACGTTCCTTCCGTTTCCGTCGTTCGGTGCCTCGGCAGCCGCGCTGGACGTGCGCCGGCTCGGAAAGCAGCGGGTGGAGGCCGTGCAGGTGCTGCGGGGTCTGGTCGTTCCCGGTTACGGATGGCGCAGGCACCCGGCGGTGCGGATGTGGGCCGGGTACGAGGAGGCTCTCGTCCGGTACGGGCTGGAGGTCTGTGGAGTGTGGACTGCCGAGGGGCGTGCCGACACCTGTGCCGCAACCCTGGTCCAGGACTTCGGGGCGTGGCAGCAGGGGGGAGCCCCGCGGACGCAGGAGCAGTTGGCCGCCGACGGGGACCTGCCGCCGTGGCTGGGCGCACCGGACTTCCATCGAAGCCATCAGTCCGCGCTTGTGCGCAAGGCCCCGGCGTTCTACCGGGAGCGCTTCCCGGGGGTACCGGACGACCTGCCGTACGTATGGCCCCGGTCCGACCGGGAGACCGACGGGGCGTCGTGAGCGCCGGGCCCCCGTACGGGGCGGGTGCCACGCCCCCGTGTGGTCGAGCTCTTCGAGCGCGGCGTCACGATCCGGCCCGCACTCGACGCGCTCGGGGAGGCCGGAGGTGGACCTGGTCGGCGCGGTTGCCGACGCGTACGGCGGCCCTCCTTGCTTCGCAGGGGGCCCGGGCGCGATGGGATTCCTACCGCCGCGGGGCGTCTGCCGGGTTTCTCCTGCCTGGACGGGGCAGGTGCGTAGAGGGGCCCAGGCGGAAGGAGGATGTATGGGTGTGCCCGTCCTGGATCGGTCCTTGCCACGTGAGGGGCAGAGCATGGGCTCAGCGCGCGACGCCACCCGTGCCTTTCTCCACCACGCCGCCCGCATACGGCCGCCCAGCCGGCCCGGGAACGACGACGCCGTCCTCCTGATCGTGGGTGAGCTGGTGGCCAACGCCCTGCGCCACACCCAGGGGCCCGCATGGCTCCACCTCGAACTGAACGGTGACCACATCGACATCCGCGTCACCGACACCAGCCCCGACCCGCCCCAGCCGCGCCCACCCCACACCGACGGAACCGGCGGCTGGGGATGGCAGCTGATCAACCACCTCACCACCGAGGTGCAGATCGAACCCACCCCCGACGGTGGCAAGACCATCTGTGCCCGCGCCCCGTGGTGAAGCCGGCGACGGAGGCCGGCGCGACCGGGGGCGAACCGGACCGGACCGTGGCCTCCGGGAGAGCGGGCAGACCGAGCTCCTGCGGTCGCCGCCATGGTCGTTCCCTTCGGCCACCTGCGCAGGGCACGACCGCGGCGGGGACCGGCAGAAGCGAAGCAGGACCGTCCGCCAGGAGGCGAAGGAGGCGTCATGAGGGCACTGACATGGCAGGGTAAGCGGGATGTACGCGTCGACACCGTCCCCGACCCCACGATCCGCGACCGCGACGACGTGATCGTCAAGATCACGACCACTGGCCTCTGCGGGTCGGACCTGCACCTCTACGAGGTCCTCGGCGCATTTCTCGACGCGGGTGACATCCTGGGCCACGAGCCCATGGGCACCGTCGAGGGGGTGGGACCGGACGTCACCTCCCTGAAGCCGGGAGACCGGGTGGTGATCCCCTTCAACATCTCCTGCGGGTCGTGCTTCATGTGTGACCAGGGGCTGCAGTCGCAGTGCGAGACGACGCAGGTCCACGAGCACGGCACCGGGGCCTCCCTCTTCGGTTACACGAAGCTTTACGGTCAGGTCCCGGGCGGGCAGGCCCAATACCTGCGCGTCCCGTTCGGGAACTCTCTTCCCATCCGGGTTCCGACCGGGCCGCCCGACGACCGTTTCGTCTACCTGTCCGACGTCCTGCCCACGGCATGGCAGGCGGTCGCCTACGCGTCCGTTCCGCCGGGCGGCAGTGTCGCCGTCCTGGGCCTGGGGCCCATCGGGGACATGAGCTGCCGCATCGCCGCTCACCGCGGCGCCGGTACGGTCATCGGTGTCGACCTCGTTCCCGAGCGCCTGGAGCGGGCTCGTCGGCGCGGCGTCCACACCTTGGACCTCCAGGCGTGTGGTGCGGACCTGGCCGAGGCCGTCCGGGCCCTCACGGGAGGGCGAGGCCCGGACGCCGTGATCGACGCCGTCGGTATGGAGGCCCACGGCAGCCGTATCGCCGCTGCCGCACAGGGCCTGACCAACCTCCTGCCGGACTCCCTCGCCGCGGCCATGATGAAGCGCGCAGGCGTCGACCGGCTGTCCGCGCTCCACACCGCCATCGACCTCGTCCGCCGCGGCGGCACCGTTTCGGTGTCCGGGGTGTACGGAGGTGCGGCCGATCCGCTGCCCCTCCTGACCATGTTCGACAAGCAGCTCACGTTGCGCATGGGTCAGGCCAACGTGTGGCGCTGGGTCGACGACATCCTCCCCCTGCTCATCGACGGGGATCCTCTCGGCGTCGACGACTTCGCCACGCACCGGCTGCCCCTCGAACAGGCGCCAGGCGCGTACGAGATGTTCCAGAAGAAGCAGGACGGCGCGGTCAAGGTCCTCTTCACACCGTGACGTGAGCGTCGTGGCCGCCGGACACCCATGGCGGCGCGCCGCCGATCCCACAGGCGCGGGCGCGCGCAGGGGAAGCGCCGGGGCGACGCGGTTCGTTCCGGTGGCCGGGTGGCCGGGTGGCCGGGTGGGCGGTCGGCACGCGCGGCCGCTCTGCCGACCGGCAGATGCCCGGAACACCGCTGAGGCGGGTGAGAAGCCTCAGGCCCCCGTTTGGAAGCGGACGCTTCCCGGTCATGGCTGAAGCGTCCAGCAGAACGCCCCTTGGAGACATGATGACCACGAAGCACACCCCTGCGGCCTCCGAGCCGGACGAGGACGGCCTGCCGGGCAAGCCGGGGCGGGTAACCCCGCCCGTGGCCGAGCCGACGCACCCCACGGAGCCCCTCCCGCCCAAGCCGGACCAGGAAGGGCCGGAGACCGTGAGCCCCACCGGGCAGGCCACCGGGGCGGAGCAGGCGCGCAGGGCGCAGAGCGGTGCCTACCTCACCACCGCCCAGGGGGCCCGGCTCCACGACACCGATCACTCGCTGAAGGCCGGCGCGCGGGGACCGGTCCTGCTGCAGGACCACCATCTGCGCGAGAAGATCACGCACTTCGACCATGAACGGATCCCGGAGCGGGTGGTCCATGCGCGGGGAGCCGCGGCGCACGGTGTCTTCCAGGGTTACGGCACGGCCGGGGAGGTGAGCCGGGCGGCCTTCCTCGCGAAGGACGTGGAGACGCCGGTGTTCGTGCGGTTCTCCACGGTGCTCGGCTCGCGCGGTTCGGCCGACACCGTGCGCGACACGCGGGGCTTCGCGACGAAGTTCTACACCGACGAGGGCACCTTCGATCTGGTGGGCAACAACATTCCGGTGTTCTTCATCCAGGACGCGGTCAAGTTCCCGGACATCATCCACGCGGGCAAGCCGCATCCGGACCGGGAGATCCCCCAGGCGCAGAGCGCGCACGACACGTTCTGGGACTTCGTGTCCCTGCACACGGAGGCCACCCACCACACCATCTGGAACATGTCCGACCGCGGGATCCCGCGGTCCTACCGGATGATGGAGGGCTTCGGCGTCCACACCTTCCGCCTGGTCAACGCTGCTGACGAGAGCGCGCTGGTGAAGTTCCACTGGAAACCGAAACTCGGCGTGCACTCCCTGGTCTGGGAGGAAGCCCAGCTGATCAGCGGGATGGACCCCGACTTCCACCGGCGGGACCTCTTCGACGCCATCGAGACCGGTGCGTTTCCGCAGTGGGAGCTGGGCATCCAGGTGTTCCCCGACACCCCGGACCAGATGTTCGAGGGCATCGATCTCCTGGACCCCACGAAGATCGTGCCGGAGGAACTGGCGCCGGTGCAGCCGATCGGGCTGATGACCCTGAACGCCAACACGAAGAACTTCTTCGCCGAGACCGAGCAGGTCGCCTTCCACCCCGGCCATCTCGTGCCCGGTATCGACGTCACAGACGACCCACTGCTCGCCGGCCGGCTCTTCTCCTACCTGGATACGCAGATCAGCCGGCTCGGCGGCCCCAACTTCGGCCAGATCCCCATCAACACGCCGCACGCCCCCGTCAACGACATGCTCCGCGACGGCATGCACCAGAGCGGCGTCCACACGGGCGTCGCCCCCTACCGGCCCAACAGCCTCGACGGCGGCTGCCCCTTCCTCGCAGGAACCGAAACGAGCGCCTTCATCGAGACGCCCGTGAAGGTGCCGGCGGCGAGCAAGGTCCGTGAGGCACCCGCCTCCTTCTCGGACCACTTCTCCCAGCCGCGGCTCTTCTGGCTCAGCATGAGTCCGCCGGAGCGCGAGCACATCGTCGCCGCGTACACCTTCGAGCTGAACAAGTGCTACGAGAAGGCCATCAAGGAGCGCACCTTGGGGGTCCTGGCGAACATCGACCCCGAGCTGTGCGAGAAGGTCGCCGAGGGCCTCGGCCTGCCGGTGCCGGCTCCCACCGTGACCCTCGACGCGGTCGATCCCAGCCCGGCCCTCTCGCAGGTGGGGCAGACCTGGCCCGTCGACGGACGAGTGGTCGGCATCGTCGCCGATGCCGCAGCCGACCTCGACGGTGTGCGGAGCGCCCGACAGGCCATCCTGGAGGCCGGCATGGTGCCCCTGGTCATCGCCCCCGCCGGCGGCACGCTCGGCTCCGACGGCGCACCGATCGCCGTTCAGCGCACCTTCGCCACCGCCCGCTCCGTCGAGTTCGACGCCCTGCTGTTCGCCGGCGCACCCGAGCCGGGCTCCGATGCCCACGGCGCCCGGGATGCCAAGGCCGGCGCACCCGGGCGGCAAGATTCCGATCCCCGCGTGATGCTCTTGCTGACCGAGGCCTACCGCCACGGCAAGGTTCTCGGCTGCTGGAACGGCGCCGACCAGCTC
>NZ_JBSGZP010000430.1:0-6445 GCF_053611065.1 Streptomyces sp. NPDC054840 | reverse complement strand
TATGGCCGGGGGCGCGGGCCTGCCCGCGTACGGGGGTGCTCAGGCGTTCGCCGGTTCCTCGGCGGCGGCGACCGCCGGGAGCGCGGCGGGGGAGCGGTGGACGGTGAGGGCGGTGTACACGAGCCCGCCCGTCAGGCCGGACAGGACGAAGGAGCAGTCCACGCCACCGGTGAGGGCGAGCAGCGGGCCCTCGTAGAAGGGCGTGGTCACGGCGAGCAGGCCGACGCCGGCGCCGATCGCCCAGGAGGCGGTGGCGGCGACGTTCCAGCCGGAGCGGTACCAGTAGATCCCGCCCGCCGAGCGGCGGTTGAAGACCTGGAGCGCGTCGGCGTCGTAGCGCCCGCGGCAGCGTACGTACCCGATGAGGGTGATCACGGCCCACGGGGTGCCGATCGCGGTCAGCAGCAGCACGAACGAGGTCATCGCGGACTGCACGTCCCACTCGAAGGAGCCGATGAAGACGAAGGCGGTGGCGACGGCCGCGGCGACCAGGGTGGCCGTGGTGCGGGTGGCCTTGGGCACGATGGCGTCGAGGTCGAGCCCCATCGAGTAGAGCATCAGCCCGGCGTTGCCGACGGAACCGGCAGCGGCGGCGGCGAGCAGCGGGACCAGGTACCAGAAGGGCGAGGCCGCCACCAGCGGGCCGGCGTACTCGGCTCCGGCCCGGGCGGCGAGCGCCGTGTAGGTGCCGAACAGCTGCGGGACCAGGAGGCCGAGGAGCAGTCCGGAGCCGGTGGCCCAGAGGACCTTGCGGGAGCTGTGCCGGCGCGGGGAGATGTAGCGGGTGTAGTCGCCGAGCAGGGTGATGAAGGCGACCGGGCCGCTGAGCCCGGCGGCGACGGCGGCGAGGATCCAGGTCGGCCAGAAGGAGCCGAGCAGGTACGCGGTCTCCGGCGGGGCGGCGGTGGTGAAGTCCCCGGAGTAGGCGAAGACGCCGATGGCCAGCAGCACCACCATGCCGATGGAGAGCATCTTGCTCATGCGCAGCAGCAGCCGGTAGCCGAAGACGGCCGCGACGACGGTACAGACGGCGAGTGCGCCGTACATCACGCCGCGCGTGGCACCGGTGTCCGGCAGCCCGGTGAGCCGCGAGAGGGCGCCCACCATCACGTCGCCGCCGATCCACAGGGTCAGCGCGGTGTAGCCGAGCGAGAGCAGCAGGCCGACCACCGAGCCGACGAGCCGGCCGCGGACGCCGAACTGCGCGCCGCTGGACGTCGAGAGGTTGGTCGCGGTGCGCAGGGAGACGAGCGCCAGCGGCGCGGTGAAGGCGATACCGACGAGCGTGCCGGTCACGATGGCGGTGACCGAGGGCCACAGGCCCAGTCCGAAGGACGGGGGCAGCCAGCCGAAGACGATCACACCGAGGCAGAGGTTGGAGCCGAGAAGGATCGAGATCAGGTCACGGGGGCCGCTCGTCCGCTCCTCCTCCGGGATGGTGTCGACTCCGCGCTGTTCGATGGGCATGGGGGGACTCCCTTGGCAGGGCGGGGGGTGGTTGCGCTTGTTTGAGCGACACTCAATGTGACCTAAGCCTGGTCCTAGGTCAATGATTCCTTGCAAGGAAATGAAGAGTTAGAGTGATGCTCTAACCCATCGACTCAAGAGGTGGTGGATCGGCGTGCGGCTGACCCCTACGGAGCGCGACCGGCTGCTGCTTCGCAGCGCTGCGGAGCTGGCCAGGGCCCGGCGGGCCCGTGGCCTGAAACTGAATGTCCCGGAGGCCACCGCACTGATCGCGGACACGGTCTGCGAGGCGGCACGTGACGGCAAGCGGCTCGCGGAGGCCATCGAGGAGGCCCGCAGCGTGCTGGGTCCCGGCGATGTCCTGCCGGGCGTCGCCGACGTGGTCGCCGAGGTCCACGTCGAGGCCGTCTTCGATGACGGATCCCGCCTCGCGGTGGTCTCGTCCCCCATCCAGGGCGCGGTCCCGCTCGGCGACGATGCCCCGGGCGCGGTCGTCCCCGGCCCCGGCGCCCCCCAGCCGGCGCCGGTCCTGCACCTGCACGTCCGCAATACCGCCGCCGTGCCGGTGAGTGTGACCTCGCACTTCCATTTCTTCGAGGCGAATCCGCGGCTCGACTTCGACCGGGCCGCGGCCTACGGGATGCGGCTGTGCGTGCCGGCGGGCTCGTCCGTGCGGTTCGACCCGCACGGCGAGGGCGAGGTGGGCCTGGTCCCGATCGGCGGCGACCGCGTCGCGATCGGTTTCGCGGGGCTGGTCGACGGGCCCCTGGACGCGCCCGGGGCCAGGGACGAGGCCCTGCGCCGCGCGGCGGCCTGCGGCTATCTCGGCGTCATCGCCGATCACGAGGACGGAGACCGGGCGTGAGCAGGAAGACGCCGCACAGTGACCACTGTGCGCCGGGCAGCCGGCACATCGACCCGCACGAGTACGCCTCCGTCTTCGGCCCCCGCGCCGGCGACCGGGTGCGGCTCGGCGACTCCGGACTCACCGTCCGGGTGGAGTCCGACGCGCAGAAGCCCGGCGACGAGTTCCTCGCCGGCTTCGGCAAGACCGCCCGCGACGGCCTGCACCTGAAGGCCGCCGCCGTCCGCGAGACCTGCGATGTCGTCATCAGCAACGTGTTGGTGATCGACGCCGTGCTGGGCATCCGCAAGGTCTCCATCGGCATCCGCGAGGGTCGCATCCACGCGATCGGCCGGGCCGGCAACCCCGACACCCTCGACGGGGTCGACATCGTGGTCGGCACGGGCACGTCGATCGTCTCCGGCGAGGGGCTCATCGCCACCGCCGGAGCCGTGGACACCCACGTCCACCTGCTCTCCCCGCGCATCATGGAGGCCTCGCTCGCCGCAGGCGTCACCACGGTCATCGGCCAGGAGTTCGGGCCGGTCTGGGGTGTGGGTGTCAACTCACCGTGGGCGCTGAAGCACGCCTTCGGCGCCTTCGACGCCTGGCCGGTGAACATCGGCTTCCTGGCCCGTGGTTCCTCGTCGGACCCCGCCCCGCTGGTCGAGGCGCTCGCCGAGGGCGGCGCGTCCGGGTTCAAGGTGCACGAGGACATGGGCGCGCACACCCGGGCCCTGGACACGGCGCTGCGGGTGGCCGAGGAGCACGATGTGCAGGTGGCCCTGCACAGTGACGGCCTGAACGAGTGCCTCTCGGTCGAGGACACCCTGCGGGTCCTGGACGGGCGGACGATCCATGCCTTCCACATCGAGGGCTGCGGCGGGGGGCACGTCCCCAACGTGCTGAAGATGGCGGGCGTGCCGAACGTCATCGGCTCCTCCACCAATCCCACGCTGCCCTTCGGCCGGGACGCGGTCGCCGAGCACTACGGAATGATCGTCTCGGTCCACGACCTCAAGCCCGACCTGCCCGGCGACGCCGCCATGGCCCGCGACCGGATCCGGGCCGCGACGATGGGCGCCGAGGACGTCCTGCACGACCTCGGGGCGATCGGTATCACCTCTTCCGACGCCCAGGGCATGGGCCGCGCCGGCGAGACCATCCGCCGCACCTTCGCGATGGCCGCCAAGATGAAGGGGGAGCTCGGCCCGATGGACGGCGACGGCGAGGGCGACGACAACGCCCGCGTCCTGCGGTACATCGCCAAGCTGACCATCAACCCCGCCATCGCCCACGGACTCGCCCACGAGATCGGCTCCATCGAGGTCGGCAAACTCGCCGACATCGTCCTGTGGCGTCCGCAGTTCTTCGGCGCCAAGCCCCAGCTCGTGCTGAAGTCCGGCTTCCCGGCCTACGGAGTCACCGGCGACCCCAACGCCGCCACCGACACCTGCGAACCACTGATCCTCGGCCCGCAGTTCGGCTCGTACGGGGCGACGGCCGCCGACATCTCCGTCGCCTTCGTCTCCGCTGCGGCCGCGGCCCTCGGCAGCGACGAGATGCCGACCCGCCGACGCCGCGTAGCCGTCCGCGGCACCCGGGGGATCGGCCCCGGGGACCTCCTGCTCAACTCCCGGGTGGGCGCGGTCGATGTGGACGCGCGCAGCGGACTGGTCTCCCTCGACGGAGAACCGCTGCGGTCCGAAGCCGCCGAATCGGTCTCCCTCAACCGCCTGTACTTCCTGTAAGTCAGCACAGCCCGTAAGGACCCGCCTGCCATGACCAAGCCTGTGAACGACGGCTTCCGGATGCCCGCCGAGTGGACGCCCCACGAGCGCACCTGGATGGCCTGGCCCAGCCCCAACCCGACCTTCACCAACGCGCAGGAGCTCGCCGAGGCCCGCGAAGCCTGGGGCTCCGTCGCCCGAGCCGTGCGCGCGTACGAGCCGGTGACGCTGGTGGTCTCGCCCGGCGACGCGGAGAGTGCCCGCGCGATCGTCGGCGACGACGTACAGCTGGTCGAGCAGGAGCTCGACGACGCGTGGATGCGCGACATCGGCCCGACCTTCGTCACCAACGACGCCGGCGAGCTCGCCGCCGTCGACTGGACCTTCAACGGCTGGGGCGCCCAGGAGTGGGCCCGCTGGGACCACGACTCGAAGATCGCCCGCCACGTCTCGGACCTGGCCGGCACCCGCACGTACAGCACCCGGCTCGTCAACGAGGGCGGCGCCGTCCACGTAGACGGCGAGGGCACCGTACTCCTCACCGACACCGTCCAGCTGGGCGAGGGCCGCAACCCCGGCTGGACCCGCCGGCAGGTGGAGGCCGAGATCCACGCCCACCTCGGCACCACCAAGGCGATCTGGCTGCCGTACGGCTTGGCCGGCGACTACGGCACCTACGGCACCCAGGGCCACGTCGACATCGTCGCCGCCTTCGCCCGCCCCGGCGTCGTCATGGTCCACACCCAGCCCGACCCGGCCCACCCGGACCACGAGCGCTGCAAGACCATCGCGGCCCTCCTGCGCGCATCCACCGACGCCCGCGGGCGGCGGCTGGAGGTCGTGGAGATCCCGGCGCCGACCGTCCTGGAGGCGGACGGGGAGTGGGTGGACTACTCGTACATCAATCACTACCTGTGCAACGGCGGTGTCGTGCTGTGCGCCTTCGACGACCCGCGCGACGAGGAGGCCGCCGAGATCTTCCGCGGGCTGTTTCCGGAGCGGACCGTGACACTCGTCGACGCACGTACGATTTTCGCCGGGGGTGGCGGTATCCACTGCATCACCCAGCAGCAGCCGAAGGTCTGATCCGCGGACGACCGGCGGCCGACCGACAAGGAGTGGGTCCATGGTGGCGGGTGGAGTACCGGTACGGGCGGCGCGGAAGAACGCGCCCCCGCGCGAGGACGTACTCGTCGCCGCCATGGCCACGATCGCCGAACGCGGCCTGGAAGGCCTGACCATGGCCGGACTGGGCCGCGAGGTCGGTATGAGCAGCGGCCACCTCCTCTACTACTTCCACAGCAAGGACGAGCTCCTGCTGCAGACCCTGGAGTGGAGCGAGGCGGAGCTGGGCGGCGAGCGGCGGGCCCTGCTCGCCCGCCGCGGTCCGGTCGGCGAGCGCCTGCAGGCGTACGTCGACCTGTACGTGCCCACGCACGCCCGCGACCCGCACTGGACGCTGTGGCTGGAGGTCTGGAACCGCTCCCAGAACGCCGGCCCCCAGGAGCGCGACCGGCAGGCGGCCATCGAGGGCGCCTGGCACCGGGACCTGGTGGCCCTCCTCGCCGAGGGCATCTCGCGCGGGGAGTTCCGCCCGGTGGACGCCGAGCGCGTGGCGACCCGGGTCCGGGCCCTGCTCGACGGATTCAGCATCCAGCTGGCCGTGGGCCTGCCGACCCTGGACCGCGCGGCGATCCTCGCCCACGTGCGGGAATTCCTGGTGGAGACCCTCGCTCCCCGGCCGTAGCCGGCGGCCGCTCGCAGCCCCGTCGGCCACAGGCGTCCGTATGCTGAGATTCCTGTCCATTCGCGGCGAGCGGTGTGGCACACTGCCAGCGTGCCTGCTCAGCTCATGATTATCGCCAGCAGCGCGCCGGTCCCCAGTGGCCGCTGAACCGCGGAAGAACTTCGCGGAAGCGGACACCGTGCCTCGGACCCGCGCGCAGACCTCTCGCTACCCGCGAGAGGTTTTTTCGTTTCCCGGACCATCCACGCCGGGACCCGACCGCGCGCGATGATGAGGGCAGTGACGGTGGCCTGCCCCTTTGGCGGGCATCCGGAACCACTCATCCGACAGGAGTCAGATCAGCATGACGACGACACCCGAGGCGGCGACTGCGCTGTCAGAAGGCCTGGACGACAGCTTCCACGTCTTCGACACCACCCTGCGCGACGGCGCCCAGCGTGAGGGCATCAACCTCACCGTCGCCGACAAGCTGACGATCGCCCGGCATCTGGACGACTTCGGAGTGGGCTTCATCGAGGGAGGCTGGCCTGGAGCCAACCCCCGTGACACCGAGTTCTTCTCCCGTGCCCGCGCGGAGATCTCCTTCAGGAACGCCCAGCTGGTCGCCTTCGGCGCCACCCCCCGCGCCGTCCACCGCCTTCCGCCCCTCCCCCGACT
>NZ_JBSGZP010000429.1:0-6446 GCF_053611065.1 Streptomyces sp. NPDC054840 | reverse complement strand
ATACTGAACATATGACAAGGGCGAGAACGACAACGGTCCAACGGATCAGGCGGCAGGCCGGCGAGGCGGTCTTCCTGCGCGTCGCCGGGCCGGACGGGCCCCGGAACAGGGCGCGGATCCACACGACGCCCGGACCTCGGTGGTTCGCCCCGGATCGGCCGGTGCGGCGGGTGCACGGGGACGCGTCGATGTTCGTCGGCGGGCTGGCCGCCTTGTTGCTGCAGTCCCTGCACCCGCTCGCCATGGCCGCCGTGGCCGCGCACTCGGGGTACCGGGGCGACCCGTGGGGGCGACTGCACCGCACCAGTACCTTCCTCGCCGTCACGACGTTCGGTACGAGTTCCGACGCCGAGGCAGCGGTGGCTCTGGTACGGGAGGTGCACGCGCGCGTACGGGGGCGTACGGCCGACGGCGTCCCGTACCGGGCCGACGATCCGGAGCTGCTGACCTGGGTGCACATCGCCGAGGCGGACTGCTTCCTGCGGGCTCATCAGCGGTACGGCAGAAGCCCGTTGGACTCCGCGGGCTGCGACGCGTATCTGGCCGACACGGCGCGCGTGGCCCGTGCGCTGGGGGCGGACCGGCCGCCGGAGAGCCGGCGCGAGCTGGCTCTGCGGATGGCAGGGTACCGGCCCGACCTCCGGCCGACGGCGGCCTCCCGGGACACCGCCCGGTTCCTGCTGACCGATCCCCCGCTGCCGGGGGCCGCCCGGTTGCCGTACGCGCTGCTGGCGGCGGCGGCCGTGGACCTGCTGCCGCCCTGGGCGAGGTCGGCCGTGGCCGAGGAGGCGCCCGCGGCCGCCCGGATACCACCCTTTGCGGCTCGCGCCGGCGGCCACGCCGTGACCCGGGCGATCCGCTGGGCGCTGCCCCCTTCTCCCCACGCTCCCCTGCCGCGCTGACGGACGGTGGACCTCTCAGTACTCCTCGTCCGGGTAACCCCAGCGGATCGCCGGCTCGGCTCCGGCCGCCACCGCGGCGACCGTCGTCGCGAAGACCCCCTCGAAGTGCGGTTGCCACAGGTAGAAGCGCGAGATGCCGAGCGGGAAGTCGGAATCCCCGGAGACGAAGTACGAACCGTCGTCGCCCACCGCCACACCCATGGTGACCTGGCCGGCTATGTCCTCCTCGTACAGCAGCTCCTGAAGGGCGCGGACGATCGCCCAGGCCTGCGGCTCGTCGGCGACCCCGGTGACGGTGAAGGCAAGATCGATGTTCACTGACATGCCGGAAGAATAAGCGGGGCCACCGACAGCGGCGGCCCGCGCGCTGTTGCCGTCGGGGTCGCGGAAACCGGCCATCCGCCCCCAGGGGACGTCCTTCGGACCCGTCACCTCGGCTCCGGCCGCGGCGAGCTTCGCGCAGTCGGCGTCGACGTCGGCCGTGACCAGCATGATCCCCCGGGTGGAGCCGGGCGTGAAATCCCCCATGCCGGGGCCGAAAGGGTGAAGACGGTCTCGGCTCCTTCGGGGGCGACCTGCAGCCAGCGCGTGGGGCCGACCTGCCGGTCGGCACGGACCTCGAAACCCAGGACGTCGGTGTAGAAGGCGAGAGCCCGCTCCTGATCGGTGACGGGGAGCCTGATGAAGGAAGCGTGCTTGATGTTCATGACTCCACGCTAGGTAGGAGATTCCCTACGCCGTCAAACGTAGGGAACTGCCTACGTGTCGGTCGAGGGGGCCACAGCGGGACGGCGCCCTACCGGCAGCGGGCAGCGGGCAGCGGGCAGCGGGCAGCGGGCTACGAACGGATGGCGGTCACGAGGTAGTAGTCCAGGATCTGCTGCTCCCAGGCGGCCAGGAAGTTGCGGGGCCAGGTGCCCGGCGCCCAGAGACGGGCGAGCCAGCGATCCCAGCCCGGCCAGACCTGCGGACCGATCGAGGAGACCCGCACGTCGGCGAAACCGGATTCGGCGAGGGCATCGGTGAGCCTGGACACCGGCCGCGCGATGTCCAGGCCGCTGGCGAAGGAGTCGAGCAGCACGCCGAGCCGCTGCGCGGGCTCGGACGCACCCTCCACGGTGAAGAAGCTCGTGACCGCCACCCGCCCGCCCGGGCTCAGCACTCTCGCCGCTTCCCGGGCGAAGGCGGGCAGGTCCAGGAAGTGCTGCGCCGCCTCGACGCTGTAGAGGCAGTCGAACTCCCCGTCGCGCAGCGGCAGGTCCTCCGCGGCCCCGAGCGCGAAGTTCAGCCGGTGCGGCTGCGCCGCGAGGAGCGGAGAGTTGGCTTCACGGGCCCGCTGGAGCTGCTGGGGGTGGATGTCCACCCCGGTGACGGCCGCGGGCCGGTACTCCTCCAGCGCGAGCGCACACCCGAGGCCGAGACCGCAGCCGACCTCGACGGCCCGGCCGCCTTCAGGGGCCACGGCATCGAGTACATGCCGGTAGAGATCCTGCTCGCTGCGGATCCGGTCGCCCTGCGACAGGGGCTGCCCGAGATCGACGGCCCTCCAGTAGCCGAAGTTGATGAAACCTCCGGCGAAGACCGGAACGGCGCTGAGATCGGCCGGCCCGTACGTCTCCCACACCTCGGGCCGTACGACCGGGGACTGCCGCTCCGTGGGGTCACCCGACGATGACACCCCACCACCTCCTCGTGACGGGACCGTTCTGCCCCGCGGCCCTCAGTGTGGCGGGCGACCCCCTGGTCGCGACAGTGGACCTCATCCGTACAGATCGTTCGTTGTTTACCGAAATCATGGTGCATCCTTGACTGATGAACGAGACGCATCCCGGATCGACGTCCGCGGGCGGAGCGGCCCCCGCGGCGCTGTTGGCCGCGTTCGCCGCCGCCCTGGCCGACGAGACGCGGGCGGCGATCTGCATGACGCTGCTGGAAGGGCGCGCGTGGACCGCGGGCGAGCTGGCCCGTATCACCTCGGTGGCGCCCTCCACCATCAGTGGCCATCTGACCCGGCTGCTCGACGTGGGCATCTGCGTGACCGAGCGGCAGGGCCGCCACAGCTACGTGCGCATCGCCGACGGCGCGACCGCCCGCCTGCTCGACGAGCTCGCCTCGCACGCCGTTCCCGACCGGGACGCGGCGCACGCCGTACCCGTGGTCGCCGCACCGGATCCGCTGGCCCGCGCCCGGACCTGCTATGACCACTTCGCCGGGCGGCTCGGCATGGCGGTGACCGACGCCATGGAGCGGCGGGGGCTGCTGCGCACGGAGGACGTGTTCGAACTGACGGAGGCCGGCCGGGTCTGGTGCACCGAGGCCGGGATCAGCCTGACCGGCGAGGGTCGCAGGCGGCTGGCGAGCTCCTGCCTGGACTGGACCGAACGGCGCCGTCACCTGGGCGGCCTCGCCGGGGCACGCCTGTGCGCACGGGCGTCCGAGGAGAAATGGGTGGTGCGCCCGGCGGGCGGCGGGCGGGCCTTGGAGGTGACCGATGCCGGGGAGCGGGCCTTCGCCGACCTGCTGGGGCTCACACCGGAGGCGTGGAGTTGAGGCGTACGCACGGCACGAGGGGAATCGGGAGTGGGCAGCCGGGAGTGGGCAGCCGGGAGTCGGGAGTCGGGAGTCGGGAATATTAATTCGGTCGACACCGAAATGTTGCGCTCGTAGGGTGGCCTCATGACGTTCCGCTCGAGTTCGATCCCGCCCGGCGTCCTCACCGTCGGCGCCGTCACCTTCACGGTGTTCGCCTGGGCCTCCGCCTTCGTATCCATCCGCAGCGCGGGGGCCGCGTACTCGCCCGGTGCGCTGGCCCTCGGCCGGCTACTGGCGGCCTCGCTGGTACTCGTGGTGCTGCTCCTGATCAGCCGCCAGGGCCTGCCGCCCCGCGAAGCGTGGCGCGGGATCCTGGTGTCCGGTGTCGTGTGGTTCTGCGGCTACACGATCGTCCTCAACTGGGGTGAACGACTGGTCGACGCGGGCACCGCGTCGCTGCTCGTGAACATCGGGCCCATCCTCATGGCGCTCCTCGCGGCCCGCCTCCTCGGCGAGGCGCTGCCGCCGCGGCTCCTCGTGGGTATGGCCGTCTCCTTCGCCGGAGCGGTGGTCGTGGGCCTGTCCATGTCGTCCGGGGAAGGCGGCTCCACCTCGGTGCTCGGGGTGGTCCTCTGCCTGCTCGCGGCAGTGGCCTACGCGACCGGCGTCATCGCCCAGAAGCCCGCGCTCTCCTACGGCACTCCCCTGCAGGTCACCACGTTCGCCTGCCTGACGGGAACCGTGGCCTGTCTGCCCTTCGCGGGCCGGCTGTTCGCGGAAGTGCCCGGAGCGCCGGTGTCCGCAACCCTGAACATGGTCTACCTGGGCGTGGTGCCCACCGCCCTCGCCTTCACCACCTGGACCTACGCCCTGGCGCGCATGCCCGCCGGAAAGCTGGGCGCTACCACGTACGCCGTCCCGGCCATCGTCGTGCTGCTGAGCTGGGCCCTCCTGGGCGAGGTACCGGCCTGGCTGACCCTCCTCGGCGGGCTGCTCTGCCTGGCCGGAGTGGCGGTCTCCCGGTACGCGCCGCGCGCGCCCCGGACTTCCCCCGAGGACAGCCCGCTCGGTGCGGGCCGGACCTGACGTGACCACGCCTCTCCCCGCCGTCAGCACCGCTGCCCCGCCTCCCACGAAAGGCACCCCATCATGAGGATCCTCGCCGAGCGCGCCTTCACCGCGACGACGGTTACGACCCCGGGCTCCCCGCTCACCCCGTCCCTGTACCGCGACCTCGTCGCGGAGCGCCGACGGAGGCCGACCACGTCCTGACCGATCTCACCCTCCGCGCCCGCGCGCTGGGGGTCCCCACTCCCCTGCTGGACCTCGCCGCCCTCCAACTGCGGGTCCACGAGCACCGCCTCGCCGCGGGGGGACGCCCCTGAGGTCCCGCGACCGCGGCGGCGCCCCGCGGAGCCCCCGTACGCGCTCACCCGGATGCCCGGCCCATTGGGCATCCGGGCCTCCGGGCCTTTGACTGGGAGGTCCGGAGGCCCGGAAAACCTGTGGAGGCATGGTGACGGCGGTCGCGTGGGTGCGTGGTGCGGCAGGTGTGGTGGTGCTGTCGGTGGTGGCGTTCGGCGCCGCGGGCTGTTCGGACGGTGACGGCACCCCGTCCGGTGCGGTGTCGAGCGCCGCGTCGGCGGTGAAGTCCGCCGGCGAGGCGGTCTCGTCCGCCGCTGCCGAGGCCGCGAAGGCCGCCGAGTCGGCGGCTGCCGTGGCGAAGGACAAGCTCGCCGAGGTGAAGAACGGGGTCGACGCCAAGGACCAGGTGTCCTTGGGGGCGGTGACCACCGACGGCGACGGGTACACGACGGTCCCCGTGACGGCACGGAACACCGACGACGCGACGAAGTCCTTCGCGGTGCAGGTCGAGTTCAAGGACGAGAGCGGCAGCCTCGTCGACACCGTGGTCGTGACGATCACGGATGTCGCGGGGAAGGGTACGGGGCAGGGAACGGCCCGCAGTACGCACAAACTGTCGGGCACGGTGTCGGCCCGGACCGGTACGGCCCTGCGCTACTGAGCCGGGCCGTTCAAGGATCAGGCGCCGGGCGGCGCCCCCGGGGCGCAGTCCGGGCACAACCCTCGGTAGGTGGCCTCGGCACCGGAAACCGTGAAGCCGAACCGGTCCTGCTCCGGGAGGTCGGCCAGTGGGTCTCCGGTCGGGTGGACGTCGCGGATGAGACCGCTGGCGGAGCACACCAGGTGCTGGTGCCGGTCGTGCGCGTCGGGGTCGTGGCGCTTCGCACGGCCGTGGGCGGAGACCTCCGCGACCTCGCCGAGCAGGACCAGTCCGGCGAGGGTGTGGTGAACGGTGGCCCGGGAGATCTCCGGGAATCCGTGTCACCCGCGGCGCCCGTGCCGTATCCGCCCGGCCACCCTACAATTGTGTCCCCCGCTTTCCGGTCGTCCGGCACATTGCGGTGATCACATGAATTCGCCCATTGGGACGAGCCGGAACGGCTTTGGGCTTCGACTGCCGGTTACGCGGTGGCGCCCTGCGTGTTTCTCGGGGCTGTGCGGTCCGGTGTGCGCGACCATACGGACGCCGAGTCGCAGTGCCCGACCCGACGTGAAATGGGAGACGGCGTCGTGAGCGAACGGCCGGCAGATGGAAATACCGCGACAGGAAGAAGGACGGACGTGTCCGGCAGCGAAAGCGAGAACCCGGCAATCCCCTCACCGGCCCCCACCCCTGCTCGGCCCAGGACGAACCGGGACTGGTGGCCGAACCAGCTGGACCTCCAGGTCCTCCACCAGCACTCGCCCCGGTCCAATCCCATGGACGAGGACTACGACTACGCGGCAGAGTTCGCGACCCTGGATGTCGACGCGCTGAAGCGGGACGTCTTCGAGGTGATGACGGCCTCGCAGGACTGGTGGCCCGCCGACTACGGGCATTACGGGCCGCTGTTCATCCGGATGAGCTGGCACGCCGCGGGCACGTACCGCATCGAGGACGGCCGGGGTGGCGGCGGCTCCGGCGCCCAGCGTTTCGCCCCGCTGAAC
>NZ_JBSGZP010000428.1:0-6448 GCF_053611065.1 Streptomyces sp. NPDC054840 | reverse complement strand
GGAATAGGCCGTCTCTTCCGGATCTTGTCGGGTGAGCCCGGGTCGTCCGGTGCGGTGCCGGCAGGATCCGGAAGAGACGGCCTGGTAGGGGGACCGCTGCACCGGTGATCGGGGAGCGGGTCAGCCCGCCGGCTGCTGCTGGGCCGGGACGGCGGGCTTCGCCCGGGGCTCGTAGCGGTACGGGTCGCTGCGCAGGCCCCGTGCCGTGACGACCACCGTGAACGGAGGTGTCCCCGGGGCGGGGAGGGCGGCGATCAGGGCGCCCGTCAAGGGGTCGGTCGCGGCCGGGAGCGGGGTGTCGTCGACGGTGAGGACGGTCGGCGGCCCTGTCGGATCCGCGGTGAACCCCCCGCCCTCGACCGTCAGGTGGCCGTCCTCCCCCAGGGCGACGTGCGTGATCACCGGGTTGGCCCGCACCGCCATCTTGTTGACCAGGTACGCGCCCGCCGGGGCGCCGGTCAGGGCCCACATCTCGGCGGGCAGGCGCGGGAGTCCGCCGCCCACGTCCGCGAGGTGGAACAGCACCACGTACAGCATGGTGACCGCGCTGAGGGCGACGTACTGGAGGTCCACCAGGTCGATGCGCCCGCTGTCGTTCGCGATCAGCTCCCGCAGCGGCCGCCGGCCCGACTTCGTCGGCTTCGCGGCGGGCTTGGCCATGCTGCCGTGCTCCACGCGCAGGCCGACGACCGCCTTCGCGGCGATCAGCGCCACGTACGGGCCGCCGAGCAGCGGCAGGTACACCGTCGTCAGGGTGGACAGCGGGCCGTCGGCACCCCGGAAGTACGCGATGCCGCCGCCCGCGGTGAGCCCGTAGCCGAGGATCGCCAGCAGCAGCCACACCAGGATCACCGTCCAGGCGAGGGCGATCGCCGTCGAGGTGGAGAGGCGGCCGTCGCGGCCGGTGATGAAGCCCGGGCTGCGCCTGAGCCGCAGGCAGATCGGGCCGGCCAGCGCGGCCAGTAACGCGAGAGCGCAGAGTGCGGATGCCATGTCGTCGTCCCCCCGGAAACGGTCCTGGCACGAGGGTTACTCACTGGCCCGGCCATGACAAGACGACTTTCCGCGCCCCGGCCTACTCCTCCGGCCGTTCCCGCAGTTCCGGCAGGACGGGGAACCGGCGCGGTGCCACCAGCAGCAGCACCAGCAGCGCGGCCACGGCGGCCGCCGTCGCGCCGAGGAAGATGTGTTCCACGGCGGCGGCCACGGCTTCGCGCAGGTAGCCGGCGGCGGCAGGGGCCGGCGACTCCGGCCGGTCCAGGGCCTTCGCCACGTCGTCCAGGTGCTCCGGGAGGCCGGGTACGGGGGCGTCCGCCAGGCGAGCGGCGATGGTCGCGTTGGCCACGGCGGCGAGCAGGGCGGCGCCCACGCTCTGGCCGACCTGCCGGCAGAACAGCACCGAGGCGGTCGTGGTCCCGCGCTCGGCCCAGCCCACGGTGGACTGGACCCCGACGATCAGCGGGAGCTGGAAGAGGCCGAGGGCGCCCCCCAGCAGCAGCATGATCAGCGCTGGCTGCCAGGGCCGGGCGGGGTAGGGCAGCAGCGCGAAGGAGAACAGGATCACCGCGGCGAGCGCGATCCCGACGGCCGCGGTGTTGCGGAAGCCGATGCGCCGGTAGACGTGCTGACTGCAGGCGGCGGTGACGGGCCAGCTCAGGGTCATCACCGACATGACCAGGCCGGCGCCGACGGGACCGAGGCCCAGCACGGACTGCGCGTAGGTCGGCATGAAGACCATCGGGGCGACCATCAGCAGACCGAGCGCCCCCATGGCCAGGTTGACGGCGGCGATGGTGCGCCGGCGCCACACCCAGCCGGGCAGGATCGGCTCCTCGGCCCGGCGTTCCACCCGGACCACGACGAAGGCCAGCAGCGCGCTCGCGCCCAGCAGCCCGAGCGAGGGCGCGGACAGCCAGGGCCAGGCGACCCCGCCCTGGACGAGCGCGAAGAGCAGCAGTCCACCGCAGGCGAAGACGGCGAGCGCCCCCGCCCAGTCGACCGGCCCCCGGCGCCCGGCGGACCGCACGGGCTCGGTCAGGTGACGGGCGATCAACCACAGGGCGAGGCCGGCCAGCGGGAGGTTGAGCAGGAAGATCCAGCGCCAGTGCGCGTACGAGGCGAGCAGCCCGCCGAGCGCCGGTCCGGCCACGGCCGAGGTGGCCCAGACGCTGGACATCCGGGCCTGGATCCGCGGCCGCTCCCTGAGCGGGTAGAGGTCGGCGGCCAGGGTCTGGATCGTGCCCTGGAGCGCGCCGCCGCCCAGGCCCTGGACGATGCGGAAGGCGATCAGGGCGGCCATGTTCCAGGCGGACGCGCACAGCAGCGAACCGACGAGGAAGAGGCCGATGCCGAAGAGCAGGACCGGCTTGCGGCCGAAGGTGTCGGACAGCTTCCCGTAGACGGGCAGGGTGACGGTCACCGCGAGCAGGTAGCCGGAGAAGAGCCAGGAGAAGACGGAGAACCCACCGAGCTCGCCCACGATCTGTGGGACGGCGGTGGCCACGATGGTGCTGTCCAGGGCCACGAGGGCCATGCCGAGCATGAGGGAGGCGACCACCGGGGCCGGGGGCCGTGCGGCCGGCTTGTCCGCGGGCGCGCCGCCGGTCGCGTTCCTGGCCGGAACGGGGGGATCGGCCGCGGGCCCCGAGGGTATGCCGTCCTGGCTCGCGCCCGTGCTCTCCGCCGCTGCCACCGCGATTCCTTCCCCCTGCACGTAACTGCGGGGAACACCATCTCACCGCCCCTCGGCGGGCGGTATCCCCCAGGGTCCGTACGCCGAAGGGTGCAGATCCCCTAGGGGTCCCTCCGTACAAGGGCCCAGGGGTCGTTCCTCCCGGCGGAGGAGGTGAGCGGCCCCGATGCCTCCTTAACTGGAACCTACGCACCAGAGGCCGGGGGGTGGGGTTAACCCCCGGGCGGATACGGCGATGGGCACCAGCGCGCCGAGCCTCCGCCCGGCGGAGACTTCATGACGGCGACGCAGGCGTCGACGCGGACGTACGCATTCGAAGAGGGAGAAAGACCGTGACAACGGCTATGACCGAAACCAGGCACGGGGGTACTGGAGGGCATGCTGCCGTCGCGGCCCGGGCACGAAAGGTCGTCAAGGCCTACGGCTCCGGGGAGACGCGCGTCGTCGCCCTGGACGACGTCGACGTGGACATCATGAGCGGCCAGTTCACCGCGATCATGGGTCCCTCCGGCTCCGGCAAGTCAACGCTGATGCACTGCCTCGCCGGTCTCGACACGGTGACCAGCGGCCACATCCACCTGGACGACACCGAGATCACCGGACTCAAGGACAAGAAGCTCACGCAGCTGCGCCGCGACCGGATCGGCTTCATCTTCCAGGCCTTCAACCTGCTGCCCACGCTCAACGCCCTGGAGAACATCACGCTCCCCATGGACATCGCGGGCCGCAAGCCCGACGCGGAGTGGCTGAACCGGGTCGTGGAGACGGTGGGCCTCGCCGGCCGGCTCAAGCACCGCCCGACCGAGCTCTCCGGCGGCCAGCAGCAGCGCGTGGCCGTCGCCCGCGCCCTCGCCGCCCGCCCGCAGATCATCTTCGGCGACGAGCCGACCGGAAACCTGGACTCCCGGGCGGGCGCGGAGGTCCTCGGCTTCCTGCGCCGCTCGGTGGACGAGCTCGGCCAGACGATTGTCATGGTCACGCACGACCCGGTGGCCGCCTCCTACGCCGACCGCGTCATCTTCCTGGCCGACGGCCGGATCGTCGACCAGATGTACGGCCCCACCGCCGACCAGGTCCTCGACCGCATGAAGGACTTCGACGCACGCGGGCGGACCTCGTGAGCAACACCGTCCTGAAGACCTCGCGGCGCAACTTCGTCGCCCACAAGGGCCGCATGGCGCTCTCCGCCGTGGCGGTCATGCTCTCCGTCGCCTTCGTCTGCGGCACCCTGGTGTTCACCGACACCATGAACACCACCTTCGACAAGCTCTTCGCCGTGACCAACTCCGACGTGACCGTCACCCCGAAGGAGGCCCGGGAAGGCGAGGAGACCTCGGACCGCGGCCGCCCCGAGACGCTGGCGGGCTCGGCCGTCGAGCAGGTGCGCAAGGCCGAGGGCGTCAAGAGCGCCGAGGGCGGCGTCGTGTCGATGTCCGTCACGGTCGTCAACGCCAAGAACGAGAACATGGGCTCGACCACCGGCGCCCCGACCATCGCGGGCAACTGGAGCGACAACGAGCTCAAGTCCATGAAGATCACCTCGGGCAACGCTCCGCGCGGCCCGACCGAGATGATGGTCGACGCCGACACCGCCGAGAAGCACCACCTGAAGCTCGGTGACGAGCTGCGCACGATCGCCATCACCGGCGACATCCGCGCCAGGATCACCGGCATCGCCACCTTCACCGTGACCAACCCGGGCGCGGCCATCGTCTACTTCGACACGGCCACCGCGCAGCAGGCCCTGCTCGGCACCCCCGGCTCCTTCACGCACGTCAACGTCACCGCCACGGACGGGGTGAGCGACGACCGGCTCAAGCAGAACATCGCCAAGGCCGTCGGCGCGGACACGTACACACTGCAGACCGCCAAGGAAGCCGCGGACGCGAACCGCAAGGACGTCGGCTCCTTCCTCAAGGTCATGAAGTACGTGATGCTCGGCTTCGCCGGGATCGCCTTCCTCGTCGGCATCTTCCTGATCTTCAACACCTTCTCGATGCTGGTGGCCCAGCGCACCCGCGAGATCGGCCTGATGCGCGCCATCGGCGCCGACAGCGGGCAGATCCTGAAGTCCGTGGTCTTCGAGGCCTTCCTCCTCGGGATCGTCGGTTCGGTGCTGGGTATCGGCGCCGGCGTGGGCCTGGCCATCGGCCTGATGGAGCTCATGGGCTCGATGGGCATGCACCTGTCCACCGACGACCTGACGATCGCCTGGACCACCCCGGTCATCGGCCTCTACCTCGGCATCAAGGTCACCGTCATCTCCGCCTTCATCCCGGCCCGCCGGGCCGGCAAGGTCTCCCCGATGGCCGCGCTGCGGGAGTCCGGCACCCCGGGCGACAGGAAGGCCGGCGTCGTCCGCGCCGTCCTCGGCCTGGTCCTCACGGGAATCGGCGGCGCGGGGCTCTTCCTCGCCACGGCGGCCGAGGAGGCCGGCCCCGGATCGCTCTGGCTGGCCGTGGGCGTCGTCTTCAGCCTCATCGGATTCATCGTGATCGGCCCGCTGCTCGCCGCGGGCGTGGTGCGGATGCTCTCCGGCCTGGTGCTGCGGCCCTTCGGGTCCGTGGGCCGGCTGGCCGAGCGCAACGCGCTGCGCAACCCGCGCCGCACCGGTGCCACCGCCGCCGCGCTGATGATCGGCCTCGCGCTGGTCGCCTGCCTGTCGGTGGTCGGCTCCTCGATGGTGGCCTCCGCGACCGATGAGCTCGACAAGTCGGTCGGCGCGGACTACATCGTCGACTCCGAGACCGGCCAGCCCGTGCTGCCGCAGGCCGAGCAGGCCCTGCGCGCCACCAAGGGCCTCGACCACGTCACCGCCTACCGCCTGGTGCCGGCCAAGATCACCGCTCCCGACGGCACCTCCGAGGACGACGGACTCGGAGCCACCGACCCGACGTACGCCCAGGACATCCGGCGCAAGATGGTCGCCGGAGAGCACGCGGCGGCGTACGGGGCGAACTCGATGGCGGTCGGTTCCGCATACGCCACCCAGCACGGGGTCAAGGTCGGTGACGAGCTGACGGTCGCCTTCACCGGCGGCAGCACGGTCAAGCTGAAGGTCGCCGCGATCACCAGCGACGAGGGCAACCTCGACAAGGGCATGAAGTACATCAGCACCGAGCTGGCCCGGGCGAACGTCCCGGCCGACAAGCTGCCGCTCCCCTTCATGCTGCTGGCCAGTGCGCAGGACGGTCGGTCCGACGCCGCCGCCTACGAGTCGGTCAAGACGGCGATGACGCAGTACCCGCAGTACAAGGTGCGCAACCAGACCGACTACAAGCAGGCCCTGAAGGACCAGGTCGGCCAGCTGCTGAACATGGTCTACGGTCTCCTCGGCCTCGCGATCATCGTCGCGGTCCTGGGCGTCGTGAACACCCTGGCCCTCTCGGTGGTCGAGCGGACCCGCGAGATCGGCCTGATGCGTGCCATCGGCCTCTCCCGCCGCCAGCTGCGCCGCATGATCCGCCTGGAGTCGGTGGTCATCGCCCTCTTCGGCGCCCTGCTCGGCCTCGGGCTGGGCATGGGCTGGGGGATCGGCGCGCAGCAGCTGCTGGCGCTCCAGGGCCTGAAGGTGCTGGAGATCCCGTGGCCCACGATCCTCGGGGTGTTCGCCGCCTCGGCCTTCGTAGGCTTGTTCGCCGCACTGGTCCCGGCCTTCCGGGCAGGGCGGATGAACGTACTGAACGCGATCGCGAGCGAGTAACCGGCCCGCGTTCGTTCGGGGGAATGCCGGTCCGGGACCTCAGGGTCCCGGAC
>NZ_JBSGZP010000427.1:0-6485 GCF_053611065.1 Streptomyces sp. NPDC054840 | reverse complement strand
CCCGTTCCCCCAGCCCCGCCCCCGCCCCCTCCACTCTCTCCACCCGCCCCGCCGCCGCCTCCCGGTGGCCGCCCGGGCCCCCCCCGCCCACCGCCACCGCGCTCTCGTACGCCCGCACGGCGCCCGAGCGGTGGCCGAACGGGTTGTACCCGGGCTCCTTGACGGCCATGCTCCGCAGTCCCCATCCGGAGTCCATGGCGGGGGCTCCCAGCAGTCGGGCGAGCTGCTCGGTCCGGGTCCGGTCCAAGAGCCCCGGGGCTAGCCGGCCGCCACCGAGCAGTCCGGTGTCGAGCAGGTGGGCGGCGGCCCCCGTGAGCCGTGGCAGCGGCCTTCCGTCGGGGTGGATTGCCGAAGCGGGCCGGCCGCCGTCCGGACCGTCGATCCAGAACCCGGCCCGGAACCGTTCCCGCAGCACCGCCGCCCGCTCCCGCCATTCCTCGGCCCCGGGCCGCCCGCACGCGGCGAGCAGATCGGCGCCGAGCACGGCGGCCCGATGGGCGTGAGCCTGGGTCTCACAGCGCCGCGGACCCGGATCGGGGTCGGCCAGGAAGCCGTCCTCCCCCAAGGCGCCACGCAGCCAGTGCAGGCACCGCTCGGCGGCCGGCAGCAGCCGGGCCACCTCCTCCTCGGGCATGCCCCAGAGCCGGGCCTCCGCCAGGACCGCGGGGAAGGCCAGGGTCGCCTCGGTGCCCGTGCACCCCGGTGGAAGCTGCGCGCCCGCTCCGCGCAGCGGGCCCGGGATCTTCCCGAGGTCGGGCCCCGGATCCTCGGTCTGGGTGCGGGCGAGGATACGCAGGGTGGCCGCCGCGAGACCGGTCCCGAGGGGCAGCGCCATCCGGGCGGCCCAGAGCGATTCCGCCGGGGCCAGGCCCAGTCGCCAGGGCGCGCCCGCCGCGGCGAAGGCGTCGCCCGGCTTCTCGGGGTCGCGCAGGAGCAGCGCGCCCAGGTCCTCGACGCTGGTCCGGAACCAGGCCTCGGCCCTCGGATCGTCCCCTTCGGCCCGGGCGTCGGCCAATGGGTTCGCCACGTGCCCGGCGGGGGCCCGCTCGACGCGGTGCTGCGTGGTCCGCAGCTCGATGGTGCGGGATTCGCCCGGCGCCAGTTCGAGCTGCCAGCGCAGCAGCCCCGCCGAGGCCAGCGCGTCGTCCGGCGGCGGCTCGGCGGCGGTCACGGCCTGTGCCTCGCCGGTGCTCCAGCGCAGCCCGGCGGCGTGCACCCCGGCGGGCAGCTCCGGGCCGCCCCGGCCGGCGGCCACGGCGACCAGCTCCGCCAGGTCGGTGCCGAGCAGCACCTCCACGGGCAGGCGTACCGGCCGGGCCGTGAAACTGCGCAGGGTGATCCGCTCGGTGCCGTCCGCGTGCCGGACTCGTTCCACGCCGATGTCGGGGTCGGGGCCGGGCTCGGAGCCGGTGCGCACGGTCGAGGTGAAGACGGCCCGGTCGGCGGCGAGGCTGCGCCCCTGCACGGCCACCGGGTCCCGGCCGCCGACCCGCAGCACGCAGCGGGAGAGCAGGCGGCGCCCGGATCGGTAGATGCCGTCGATCCCCCGCCCGGTCAGCTGGCCGTCCTCAGGGGAGATCGCCAGACAGGGCGCGGAGACGCAGATGACGGCGTCGTGCACGGGCGGCAGTTCGGACCTGCGGGCGGCGGGCACGCCGGGTGGGCGGGGAGGTGCGGGGTGAGACATGTGTCGCCTTGTCTGCGCTCCGGTCGGTTCAGCTGGGCGGCGGCGCGGCCGGGCCCCCACCACCCCCCAGCTGAACGCCCCCGCCCTCACCCGGGTCACGGGCCCGGGCGCCGTCCGGGCGTGCCCGGGGTGAAGCCCGCGCCGCCGGGGCGGGCCCAAGGCGTACCGGAGCAGTCGCACCGGACCGCCGCACGAGGTGAACCGGTGCGCGCTCACTGTTCGCTTCCCGCGGTACGGCGCGCCCCACGGCGGGTCGTCCGGCCCCGTCGGCCGGGAGGATGGGTCACGGCGGAGGAGCGCCCTCGCCGGGGTTCCCGGCGGCGCCGCTCCTCCCGCAGGCACTGCCGCAGCCCCTCGGGGTCGATCCCTTCGTTGCAGGCGTGGTGGAGCAGCTGGGCGAAGCGGTACTCGGCGTCCGCCCGCAGCGCCAGGCCGAAGGCGATCCGGGCGGTCGGCTCGTCCCCCGTGGACCACGAGACCCAGCCGGCGAGGGTGAGCGGGGCAGCGGCGTGCTCCCCGTAGGCTCCGACGCAGCGCCGGGCCAGGGCCCGCCACAGCCGCAGGGCCGGGGCCGCCTCCTCGTCCTCCATCCATTCCGCGGCGACGTCCCGGATCTCACGGTCCTGGAGGCCCAGAATCAGTGAGGCGGCCTCGTCGTGGCCGAGCAGCGCGTCGTCCCAGTCGTCGGCGTGGGCGCCGCCCTCGACGGGCGGGGCCAGTGTCATGCGCCGCATCAGGGTCCGTGCCAGGGCGATGGTCTCGGCGCCGACCTCCTCGCGGGTGGCCCCGTCGAGGATCCTGGGCATCAGGGCGGCGGCGGCCCGGTCCAGAGCCTGTTCCGCCTCCTCGGCCACGGCACCGCGCAGCGGTGCCAGCCTGCTCTCGATCTCCTTGAGGGAGCCCCGGACCTGGAGTCCGGCGAAGGTGGCCGTCGCGGCCAGCACCGAGGTACCGACGGCGGCCAGTCGGCTGCCCTCGGCCGGGCAGCACCTCTCGTCGGGGCATACGTAGGACCAGAACCGTCCCGCCGACAGGCACATGGCCTCCAGTACGGGCACGTCCAGTGCGCCGCAGGCCAGCCGGATCCGCTGGGCGAGGGGGCGCAGCCGGGTCATCACCCGACGGCCGCCTTCCTCCGCGGTCGGTTCCTGGCAGAGGTAGACGACGATGCCGTCGGGCTTGCCGCCGCGCCGTTCGCTGCCCCGGATCAGGCACTCGGCGACCTGTCGGGCGGTGTCCTCCCATTCCGCGGGCGAGCTGGGGATGCCGACGCGGAGCCGGCCGCCGAAGCGTCCGCCCTCGCCGTGCACGGCGACCATGACGAGCGAGTCGGTCGGGTGGAAGCCGAGCATGTAGGGCAGCGCGTCGGCCAGTTCGGCCGGGCTGCGCAGGGTGATCTGCGGTCCGGTGACGGATCCGGCCGGGCTGATGGACGGCCGGTCGGACGAGCTGCTGGATTCGTGGTTGTTCGTCATGCCACGAAGGTCCCGCGCATGATCCGATCCCGAAAGCCCTGTGGATAACTCCCGCCGCCACCGTCCACAGGCCCGGAGCGGCATTGGCGCGATGTCGGAGGCATCAGGTTGCATGGGGGCATGAACGCAGACCTGAGGTCCTCGGCCGACTCCGTACTAGCCCGTCTCGTCGGCGACCCCACGGGCGCGGCCAGGCTGCGCGAGGACCAGTGGCGGGCGATCGAGGCCCTCGTCGCGCACAAGCGGCGGGCACTGGTGGTGCAGCGCACGGGCTGGGGCAAGTCCGCGGTGTACTTCGTCGCCACCTCGCTGCTGCGGGCGAACGGCGCCGGCCCCACCGTGATCGTCTCCCCGCTCCTCGCGTTGATGCGCAACCAGGTCGAGGCCGCGGCCCGTGCCGGGATCCGCGCCCGCACCATCAACTCCGCCAACCCCGAGGAGTGGGAGGGCATCCAGGCCGAGGTGGCGGCGGGTGAGGTCGATGTCCTGCTGGTGAGCCCGGAGCGGCTCAACAACCCTGATTTCCGCGACCAGGTCCTTCCCAAGCTCTCCGCCGCCACCGGTCTGCTCGTGGTCGACGAGGCGCACTGCATCTCCGACTGGGGTCACGACTTCCGCCCTGACTACCGCCGGCTGCGCACCATGCTGGCCGACCTGCCGCCGGGGGTCCCGGTACTCGCCACGACCGCCACGGCCAACGCCCGCGTGACCGCCGACGTCGCCGAACAGCTCGGCACCGGGGCCGGTACGGACGCTCTGGTGCTGCGCGGCCCGCTGGACCGCGAGAGCCTGAGTCTGGCCGTGCTGACCCTGCCCGACGCGGCGCACCGGCTGGCCTGGCTCGCCGACCACCTCGGGGAGCTGCCCGGCTCCGGGATCATCTACACGCTGACCGTGGCGGCCGCCGAGGAGGTCACCGCCTACCTGCGCCACCGGGGGCACATCGTGACCTCGTACACCGGAAAGACGGAGAACGCGGACCGCCAGCAGGCCGAGGACGACCTCCAGGCCAACCGGGTCAAGGCACTGGTGGCGACCTCCGCCCTCGGGATGGGCTTCGACAAGCCCGACCTCGGCTTCGTGGTGCACCTGGGGTCGCCCTCCTCCCCCATCGCCTACTACCAGCAGGTCGGCCGCGCCGGCCGTGGTGTGGAGCACGCGGAGGTCCTGCTGCTCCCCGGCCGGGAGGACGAGGCGATCTGGCAGTACTTCGCCTCGGTGGCCTTCCCGCCGGAGGAACAGGTGCGCCGCACGCTCGACGTCCTGGCGCAGGCCGGCCGGCCGCTGTCGCTGCCCGCCATGGAGCCGCTGGTCGATCTGCGCCGCACCCGGCTGGAGACCATGCTCAAGGTGCTCGACGTCGACGGCGCCGTGCACCGCGTCAAGGGCGGCTGGACCTCGACGGGCGAGCCCTGGGCCTATGACGCCGAGCGCTACGCGTGGGTCGCCCGCCAGCGGGCGACGGAGCAGCAGGCCATGCGTGACTACGCCGCGGCCACCGGATGCCGGATGGAGTTCCTGCGCCGCCAGCTCGACGACGAGGAGGCCGCGCCCTGCGGCCGCTGCGACAACTGCGCCGGGGCCCGGTTCACCGCGGAGGTCTCCAGCACCGCGCTGGACACGGCACGCGGTGAACTCGGCCGCCCGGGCGTGGAGCTGGAGCCGCGCAAGATGTGGCCGACCGGGCTCGCGGCGGTCGGCGTCGACCTCAAGGGCCGCATCCCCGCCGGGGAGCAGGCCTCGACGGGCCGGGCGCTGGGCCGACTGTCCGACATCGGGTGGGGCAACCGGCTGCGCCCGATGCTGGCCCCGCACGCTCCGGACCAGCCCGTTCCGGACGACGTCGCGCAGGCCGTGGTCGCGGTGCTCGCCGACTGGGCCCGGGGCCCGGGTGGCTGGGCCTCGGGGGCGCCGGACGCACCGGCCCGGCCGGTGGGCGTGGTCGCCCTGCCCTCGCGCAGCCACCCCCAGCTGATCGGTTCGCTGGCCGAGCGGATCGCGGAGATCGGGCGGATGCCGCTGCTCGGCGCGCTCGCCTACACGGACCAGGCCCCGGAGTTCGGATCGGTGTCCTCGAACAGCGCGCAGCGGGTGCGGGGACTCCACCAAGCCCTCACGGTGCCCCCCGCACTGGCCGACGCGCTGGCGCGGTCCGCGGGCCCGGTACTGCTGGTGGACGACCGCACCGAGAGCGGGTGGACCATGGCGGTCGCCGCCCGGCTGCTGCGGCGGGCAGGCGCGAAAGAGGTGTTCCCGCTGGTGCTGGCGCTTCAGGGCTAGCCGAATGCGTCATCTTCGGTGTGGCGGGGCAAGGATATGAACGGCATACCGGCGAATTCCGGTCGGCGGCGTCAATTGCTCGTTGCCGCACGCTCAGAAGCCACGCGAGAATTGGGGTGCTCCCGCTCGGCTCTTCGGCACCCTCCTGGGCCGCGCTGCGGCGCGCCCTGACTCCACCGTGCCCGTTCGCGGGCATGTACCCGAAGGGAGGACCGTGGCCTTCGGATTCGCGCCGCCCCCGACCACGTCCCTGGCCACAGCCACCGGCGGCACCAGCCGGCACGGCAGACTGCTGGAACCCGCGGAATGGACGGCAGCGGGCATTCCACTGCTCCGCAATCCGCGCGAGGTCGTGAGCGGGCTGCACTCCCGGCACAGCCCCGTCCCCTCGACCGCGGTCATCGCCGTCCTCGGCCCGGAGGAGCAGCTCGTGGCGAGCGCCTCCTTCGCGCAGCGGTCGGCCTCGGCCGACGGCTGGGAGTACCGCAACGCCCTGCTGTCCCGGCTGCGTCGGGTCCTCCCGCACGACCTGCGGCGGCGGACCCCGGTACGGACGGCCGTGCTGCTCTACTGCCGCGACGGCGACGAGCGGTGGACCGAGGAGGACGGGGCGTGGATGTGGGGGCTGCGGGACGCCTGCACCCTGCACGGCCTGCGCTGTGGCGCGTACATCACGCTCACCCACGGGGGCTGGCAGGTGCTGGGCGAGGGCCGTGGCGGTCGGCGCCCGAGCTCCGACTCCCGGCCGCAGCTCCTGGGCGACACCGTGGCCGAGTTCTCCCCGCTGGCCCTGCACACCGGGGGCGGCGCGGTCGAGGCCCTGCGGCGGACCGCGGCGCGCTGACCCTCGTGAGGTCCCCGCGTACGGCCCGGGTCCGTGCGGCTGCCACCACTTGTTCGTTCGCCGCTCGTCATACGAGCCGCGGTCCGCTCGCCTGCGGGCACGCCTCACGGCCGTACACCCGTGAACGGGCGTACGGCGGATCAGGCGTCGGGCTCCGGCTCGGGCCCCGGCGCGGGCTTCAGCGGGGCCGGCCCAAGGC
>NZ_JBSGZP010000426.1:0-6490 GCF_053611065.1 Streptomyces sp. NPDC054840 | reverse complement strand
CAGCAGTTCGAGGGCGTGATCTGGCGGTTCCGGACGGGCGGGCAGTGGCGGGAGGTGCCGCAGGAGTTCGGCGCCTGGTCGACCGTCCACAACCGCTTCCGGCAGTGGCGTGACGCAGGAGTCTTCGAAGCCCTGATGGAGGGCCTGATCGCACAGGCCGCGAAGCGGGGCGAGGTGGACCTGTCCCTGGTCAGCATCGACTCCACCACCGCGCGGGCGCATCACGATGCGGCCGGCATGCACGTGGACGAGGACGTCCTCACCGCTCTGGAGAAGGCTGCCGTCGAGGCGGAGAAGGTCAGGACAAAGGGGGCGACCGCGACGAACAAACCGGGCAGAAAACTGAAAGCGACCCCGAGCGGAAAGAGCGACGGCGCATCCGGCGACGGCGCAAAATCCGGCTGAAGGCCGCCCTCCTTTTTCCAGTTCGAACGCGAGCGCGGCCTGTGCAGAGGTGACGTGGCCGCATCCGGGCCTCCAGGTGCAGGGCGGCGACGGCGTCGGCCGGTCGCGTCCTATTCGTCGGCGCAGTCCGAGACCATAGCCCTGAACTGGTCGAGCTTCAGGACCTGCGTGGAGGGCCAGGCGCTCGCGAGGGCCGACTTGCCGCTGCCCGCGGCCCCGATCAGGCACGCTCGCGTGCACCGGTAGCCCCGCCAGCCCCGAAGAGCACGGTGCCAGATGCTGACGCGGGAGGGGCTCCGCGGGGCGGGTTCTCATGGAAGGGGCGGGGTCAGCGCCGGGCGTCAACGCCGACCCCCGCATTCACACGGGATGCCGAACGCTGTGGTTGTGCTGCGGGGTGCTGGCCGCCCACGGCTATGGTCGGGCGCAGTCCGCGCCGATAGGGCGTGCGCGGGCGAGGCCCGGTGACCAGAGCGCTCTGGCGGCAGTAGCACCGGGCCGCCCCACCCCCAGATATGACGTCACCTGACGGTGTTGGAGACCCGGATCTCCGTGAAGTGTTGATCTTTCTGGTGCTGGCGTCGGCGCAACCGGTAGCGGCTGGCTTCGGCGAACACCACCCGTGGGAAACGGCTTTCCTGGATCGTTCCCTCCGGCCACAGCTGCGCTGCACCCACACCGGCGGGAGGTCCTCCTATGGGGAGGCGCTGCTCCCACACCGCGGCCGCGAATCTCTCCGCGCCGTTCAGGAGGCTCATTCGTTCACCAACGTGCTGGGTGACTAGGCCAACGGAGCGCGCCCGGGGGGCAGTGAACAACTGTATTCGAAACATCCCCGGCAGCCCGGGCGCGGTGAGCATGTACTCGTCCACGGTGCCGTCAGGGCGTGCTCGGAGAACAGGTTCTCTAGCAGTGCGCGCCGCTCGGCCTACGGGCGCGCTAGGAGCTCCTGGCCGTCCTGCTGCAAGACGTCGAAGGCGACGAAGTAGGCCGGCCACCGGGCGGCGAGGTCGGCGGCGGCGCGGGCGCGGGTGGCGGCTCGGCGCTGCAACGCCTCGAAGGACAACCGGACGGCCTCGGTGTCCCAGACGACGAGTTCGCCATCGAGGACCAGGCCGTGCGGCAACTGCGCTCGGCGGCCGCCACCAGGTCCGGCCACCGGTCCTGGACCAGCGCCCCGCGGCGGGTCTGCACCAGCACCGTGCCGCCGGGGCCAGCCGCGGTGAACAGCAGCGCCCGGTGACCGTCCAGCTTCTGCTCGTACGCCACCCCCGCCCGCAAAGCTGCCGGGCCCGGCACGGCTTCTGCGGCCTGCACCAGCATCGGCTCGACCGGCGGTCTGAGCGTCACAGGGCCTCCCTCGCGGCTTGTCGGCCCCCTCTTCCAGGGTCCGCCAGACCAGTCGGAGGCGGCTCTGCAGGACGGCCGTCGCATCATCCATCCAAGGGGCGCAGCGGGCCGGTCGGAGGCGCCCTGCGGGGCGTGTGCGGCACCGTGGCGGCATGCGTCGCTGGTACCTGCCTCTGCTCCTTGTCGCGCTGCTCGCGGCCCCGGGATGCGTCACTGTCCACCCCGCACCCGCCCGGCCCGCCGGGGCCTCGCTCATGACGGTCCCGGAAGACCACAAGCACCCTGTCGGCCCCCGGGCCGCACGGCCGGACACGGGGCGGCGCCACCCTCTCCCCCATGCCCGAGTCTGCGGATGCGACTTCGACCGGCGCCGTTCCCGAGGCCGGCCATGCTCCCGCGCCGGCCCGTCCCGGGCCTGCGGCCAGCGAGGCGTCCGCCGGTCGGCCCGCCGGGCGGGCTTCCGACCGCAGGGCCGACAGCCCGGTACAGCCGCGCCGGACGCCCCCGCCCCGCCGTGCGCCCCGCCGCCAAGCCCAAGCCCAGGAAGGCGAAGGGGCCGACCCGTACGCCCGCACCGCACCGTCCGGTACGAGCCCCAGGGCAGGGGCCGCTGACATGACGGAGCTGTGCCGCGCCGCGCACGGCATCACCAGCCCTGCCGTGGCCTCGCTCCGCCACCAGACCGACGGCCGATGACCGATGACCGGAGCGTGGCGCTCGCAGCATAAATCGACGTCACTTGGGGTGTGAGGCCACCGTTCCGCTTCTTCGAGGACCTGATCACGCTCCAAAGGGCGTGGCAGCAGACGTACGCCGAGCTCGCGCAGGCCCCCGCCGGGGTCGGTACGACCGCGCTGCAACGCCGGCTGATCGCCCTCTCCAGAACCCTGTGCACCCACCCCTACTGGGCGACCCCTCCACCTGGCGGGCCGGCAGCCTCAAGCTGCGGCGCGCCGCCCGCCCCCACACCTCCGCACCGGCGGAGTGACTCGATGCAGGAATTGCTGATGCAGGCGTTTCCCGTGGTGATGCGTCCAGGGAGAGGCTGCGGCAGACCACGGGACGGCGGATCGGTGGTGCTGAACGCAGTCTGGCCGTCGATCCGGGGATCTCGGAAGGTTCAGGGAACCGGGCGCAGGCCGTCGAGGGTGACAGCGACCAGGCGGGTTACAGCGGCTTGGGAGGTCAGGGCAGCCGCGGCGGTCAGGGCATGGAGGCAGTACTGGGCGAGTTCCGAGGGTGGCACGTCGGGGCGCAGGTCACCGGCCTTGGCGGCCTCGGCGAGAAGGTGTTGGAGCATGCCGTGTAGGTGCCGCTCTGCGTGGGTGACGTGTTCGCCTTGGTGGAGGAGGGCTGCGAGTTCGCCTCCGTGCCGCTGTCGGGCGATGCCCGCGTACGCCTCCAGGACCGCCGTCAGGCGCTCCACGGCCGTGCCTGTCTGATCGCGGATATCCGCGAGTTCCTGGAGGTGACGGGCGACCTGTCGCTCATGCCAGGCCAGTAGGACGGCTTCGATGTCGGGGAAGTACTTGTAGAGCGTCGCGCGGCCGATGCCGGTCTGCTCGGCGATCTGGGACATGGTCACTGACCGCAGGCCGCCTTCGGCCACCAGCATTGCGGTGGTGTCCAGGATCGCTTCGCGAACGGCGGCGCGGTGCTTGTCGATCGTTTCGTTCCACAGTTTTGGCACCCACCCAGGATACGGACGTCCACAGGGGCATACACTCGGTTTCAGCTAGAGACAGAGTGTCTCGAAAAAATGGGAGGTGTCATGGCAGGCTCACCGGACCGTCACGATGACGACGAGGGGGCGCCGCGCTGGGTGAAGGTCTCCGCGGTGGTCGCTCTCGCCCTGATTGTGGTGTTCGTGGTCGTGCACCTGGCGGGCGGTGGCATGGCGGGGCATACGCCGTGACCCCGTTCCCTCCACGGCTGCGCAAGCTGACGCTCACGGTTCACGTCACTGCCTCGGTCGGCTGGCTGGGCGCGGTCGCGGCCTTCCTCGCCCTCGCCGTCGCCGGGCTGACCAGCGGCGCGCCCCAGACGGTGCGGGGCGCCTACCTGGCCATGGACGTAATCGGCTGGTATGTGATCGTCCCGTTCAGCGTCGCCTCTTTGCTGACCGGCCTGGCGCAGTCCCTTGGAACGGTGTGGGGGCTGCTGCGGCACTACTGGGTCTTTGCGAAACTGGTGATCACCGTGGGCGCGACCGTTCTGCTGATGGTCCACATGCAGCCGGTTGGACACCTGGCCGACGCGGCGGCCCGGGCCGCCCTCGAGGGTAGCGAGCTGGAGGGCATGCGTATCCAGTTGATCGCGGACGCGGCCGCAGCTCTGCTGGTGCTCCTGACGGCGGTCGCCCTGTCGGTGTTCAAGCCGCGCGGGGTGACCCGCTACGGACGCCGCCGCCAGCGCGAGCAGATCCCCCAGCCGCGCTGATCTGCACCGCCGGGGGCCGTGCCGGCCTATGCGCAGGCCATGTGGGCGCCGGCAGGGCCGCATCAGGTCTGGCAGCGGATCCGTCCGGTCACCGACTGGTCAGACACTGGCCGCGCCGTCTCGGACTGCGGGTTCGCTGTGAACTGTCTTCTGACGGTGGAGAAGGCTGGCTCAGTGCTGGTGTCCGTCGTCGTGCCCGGGCTCCTTGCTGGGGTGGGGGGCGTTCGGAGAGGCGGAGGGCAGGGGGGCCGGATTGGTCGTATCGGTGCCGGGGCTACCCGCCGGGCCTTCACCGCTGCCCTTCTCGGGCACGACATCGCTGTGGCTGTGTCCGCCTCCTGACTCCGCCACGGTGGGGACGATGTGGCGCAGGCCCAGGAAGGTAAGGGCCGTCACGACGAGGATGGCCAGCCCCATCAGGCCGAAGATGCGCCGCCACGGCCTGCTGGCCTCCTTCAGGAAGAAGGCGACGAAGGACAGGACGATGCCGAGCGGTATCAGCACGGCACAGCGTTCGGGGAGGTCTGCGAAGTGCTGCATGCCGCCGCTGAGCATCCCGAGGCCGAACGAGAGCATGGTCGAGGTGCCGAGCACGCGCACGATGCGTGACAGGGGCTGCCGCTCCTTCGCGAGGATGATGTCGTTGAGGACGGTCGCGAGCAGGAAGACCAGTACGCCGGACGCGGCGATCATGGAATAGCGGGCCGGAGCCATCGGATAGTGGACGACGGCTCCGCTGATGAGGCCGGCCCCCACGTAGTAGCCGACGTAGCCGAGATAGCGCCACGGCAGAGTGGCACCTTCCCGTCTGGTGTTGGAGCGGCGCTGGCTGCGGGTCGGCTGCGACGGGGTGGGAGACGGGGTCGCCGTGGCGAGACCGGATGAGGAAGACAAAGCGGACCCTTCAAGGGAAGTTCAGTGGCGGCCCGGGGCTCTCAACGAGACAGGCGGGCAGGACGGGGCCGAAGATCGGACTCGCCGGAAACAGGGCAACGCGAGCCGGCTATTGGCTCCGCGCCGCGCGCCAACGCGTGACTCCAAGGCGCGTCGCACGACATGGCCGAGCCGCCGCTGCTGCACTGGCGGAGGGGAGGGCACGGGGCTGAGCCCGAAGGCCGTAGACCGGTTGGCGAGGCGTGAAGGCTTACATCCGTAGGACCGCTGAGTCCGGCACGGGGGCAGACGCCAAGAGGGCCGTGACAGGTCGAGCGGCGCCGGCTGCATACGCGTATAAGGGGACGTGAACGGCCTGGGCCTGGCACGGGACGGGGAGCGCGGCGCCCTGTTGGGGCTGGCCTGATACACACTGGTGAGCCGCGTGACCGGGCTCCGGAGCATCCTGGTGGCCGGTGTGTCCCTGGTCGGAGTGCGGGGCGGGCGCCTCGTGGCTGTGTGGCGCGGGATCCGGGTCTTGAGCGTTCAGGGTTGCGGCATTGGTCGGCGCCCCGAGGTGGGCGTGGCCTGCAGCGCTCTCCGCGCTGACCCCATGGCTGTACATCAGTGCGAACAGAAGCGCGGCCAGCACCCACCTTCGCCACGAGCCCGCTGCACGAGAGCGGGACCGCGGCGCGCTACGGGTCGTCCGGGCCACAACCATGCCGGGGAGCATAGCGTCACGTCGGCCGTGGACCTGGGGTGGGGCGTATGTTCCCTCGCACGAGTGGGTCCGTGACTTCTGACCTGCAAGCCGGGAGTTCCGCTCTCGGTGGGGACGGATGACGGTGCGAGCGTCAGCCGAGGGCCGAGAACAGTTCGTTGCATGCCTGCTCGCAGCTACGGCAGGCTTCGGCGCAGATGCGGCAGTGCTCGTGCATGTCGGCATGCTTGGCGCACTCGTCGCCACACGCTTTGCAGGCCATGGCGCACGCACGAAGGATGGCCGCCGTGATGTTGGCGTCGTAGCCGGTGTGCCGAGAGAGGACCGCGGCGGTGGCGGTGCAGATGTCGGCGCAGTCCATGTCGGTGCGGATGCATTTGGTCAGATCTCCCACCATGCCCTCGGACAGGCAGGCGTCCGCGCACGCGGTACACGCCTGCGCGCAGGCGATGCACTCCTCGATGCAGGCGGTGAGTTTGGCCTGGTCGATGTCGCCGAGGTCGGCCGGGTAGGTGGCGAGCATGTCTTTGACGGTGCTGGACATCGTCGGTGCCTCCGTTCCCCGCGGGGCCGGCGAGTCCGGGGCGGCCGCCATCGAAGCCCCCGGTACCTCCAGCTAACGCCCGAGGACGCGAACGCGCCCGGCCGCACCCTGAGGTGCGGCCGGGCGCGTTGCCCTGCGGCTGGGGTGGTCAGTGG
>NZ_JBSGZP010000425.1:0-6546 GCF_053611065.1 Streptomyces sp. NPDC054840 | reverse complement strand
CCTCCGGGGCGGTCGAGGGGAACCGGGTCGCGGAGCCGCCGCCCGGTGAGATCGCGGCGGAACCCGCGAAATGGCACGCGGCCAGCCGCGCCGAGGCACCGTAGGGGCCGAGCTCGGGCCTTTCGCCCGAGCAGCGCGCCCGCCGCTCGTCCGGGCCGGCGGCGGCCACGGGGCAGCGCGGGGCGAAGGCGCAGCCGGGGGCGGGTGCGAGCAGGGAGGGCGGGGAGCCGGGGATGAAGGGCAGCGGGACGTCGTCGGCGGTGTCGAGGCGGGGCAGCGAGTCGAGCAGGCCCCGGGTGTAGGGGTGGGCGGGGTCGGCGAACAGGTCGTCGGCCGGGGCCTGTTCGGCGGCGCGGCCGCCGTACATGACGAGCACCTCGTGGGCGACGCGGGCGACGACGCCCAGGTCGTGGGTGATCATCACGACGCCGAGGCCGCGCTCCTGCTGGAGCCGGGCGATCAGTTCCAGGATCTGCGCCTGCACGGTGACGTCCAGGGCGGTGGTCGGCTCGTCGGCGATCAGCAGGTCGGGCTCGCAGGCCAGGGCCATGGCGATCATGGCGCGCTGGCGCATGCCGCCGGAGAACTGGTGCGGGTACTCCCCGGCGCGGCGGGCCGGTTCCGGGATGCCGACCTCGCCGAGCATGTCGACGGCGCGTTTGCGGGCGGCGGCCCGGCCGGCCTTGAAGTGCACCCGGAAGTGCTCGGCGATCTGCTCGCCGACCGTGTAGTAGGGATGCAGGCTGGAGAGCGGGTCCTGGAAGATCATGGCCATCCGGCGGCCTCGGACCTTGGACAGTTCCCGTTCCGGGAGCCCGGTCAGCTCCCGACCGGCGAGGGCCACCGAGCCGCTGACCTCGACCGGGCCGCGGTGCAGGCCCATGAGGGCGAGCGAGGTGACGGACTTGCCGGAGCCGGACTCGCCGACGATGCCGAGGGTGCGTCCGGCCTCGACCGTGAAACCGATCGAGTCGACGGCCCGTACGGGCCCGCGCTCGGTGGTGAAGGTGACGCGCAGGTCGCGTACGTCGAGGAGCGGAGCGGCGGTGTCGGCTGCCATCAGTACCTCACTCTCGGGTCGATGACGGCGTACAGGAGGTCGACGAGGAGGTTGGCGACGACGATGAAGAAGGCGGCGAGCAGGGTGACGCCGAGGACCACGGGCTGGTCGGAGTTGACCAGGGCACCGTAGAAAAGCCTCCCGATGCCGGGGAGTCCGAAGATGGACTCGGTGATGACGGCTCCGGCGAGCAGTCCGCCGAGGTCCATGCCGAAGATGGTGAGGATCGGGGTCATACCGGAGCGCAGGCCGTGTTTGACGACGACCGTGCGCTCGGGCATGCCCTTGGCGCGGGCGGTGCGGATGTACGGCTCGGCCATCGCCTCGATCATCGAGCCGCGGCTCTGGCGCGCGTACATGGCTGCGTAGAGCAGGGCGAGGGCGATCCAGGGCAGAGCCAGGTTGGAGGCCCAGGCGAGCGGGTTGTCACCGAAGGCCTGGTAGGTGGGGTACGGCAGGAGACCGGCGACGCGGATGACGCCGTAGATGAGCATCACGGAGGTGAAGTACACGGGCAGGGAGGCGGCGGCGACGGCGCCGACCATCAGGGCCTTGTCGGTGGCGGTGTCCTTGCGCAGGGCGGCGGTGACCCCGGCGCCGAGGCCGAGGAGCAGCCACAGCACGGAGGCGCCGACGGCGAGGGAGGCGGAGACCGGGAGCCGGTCCATCAGCAGGTCCCACACGGGCAGCGAGTTCTCGTAGCTGTAGCCCAGGCACGGGAAATCGCAGTCGACGGCGTACTGGCCGGTGCCCAGGGTGCGGCCGGTGAAGATGCCGGTGAGGAAGTCGGTGAACTGCCGCCACAGGGGCTGGTCGAGGCCCAGGTACGTGCGTACGTCGGCCAGGCGTTCGGCGCTGCAGGTCTTGCCGCAGGCGGCCGCGGCCGGGTCGGCGGGCAGGACGTAGAAGATGAGGAAGGTGACGGCGGCGATGGCGAGGAGCACGCCCGCGAGGGCGAGCAGCCGGCGGGCGAAGTAGAGGATCAACTGCGGCCGCCCCTCGGGTCGAGGATGTCGCGCAGGGCGTCGCCGAGCAGGGTGAAGGCGAGCACGGCGAGGAAGAGGAAGACGCTGGGGATGACGAAGTACATGGGGTCGGTCTCGTAGTAGGCCACGGACTCGGCGATCATCTGGCCCCAGGAGGGGGTGGGCGGGCGGACGCCGACGCCCAGGTAGCTGAGGGCGGCCTCGGTGCTGATCATTCCGGGGATCAGCAGGGTGGTGTAGGCGATGACGGGGCCGGAGACGCCCGGGAGGATGTCGCGGGTCAGGATCCGCCAGGGGCCGGAGCCGCCGACGCGGGCGGCGTCGACGTACTCGCGGTGTTTGAGGGAGAGGGTCTGGCCGCGGACCACGCGGGCGACGCCGGGCCAGCCGAAGACCCCGATGACGGTGGTCATGAGCACGATCCGGTTGACGTCCTTGGCCACGGACAGCATCGCGATCATGAAGATCAGCGAGGGGAAGGACATGGTCAGGTCCATGAGCCGGGACAGGATCGTGTCGGTGCGGCCGCCGAAGTAGCCGGCGGCGATCCCGGCGGCGGTACCGGTGACCACCACGATGGCGGTGGCGGCGAAGGCGATCAGGAGGGAGACCTGTGCGCCGTTGATCACGCGGGCGAACAGGTCGCGGCCGGTGACGGGTTCGACTCCGAGCCAGTGCTCGGGGCTGATCCCGCCGAGGGCGCCGAGCGGCTGGCCCCCGAGGTAGGGGTCGATGGCGGTCTTGTCGAACTCGTTCGGGGACCAGCCGCCGAGGGCGCCCAGCCAGGGTGCGGTGACGGCCGTCAGGACGAAGAGGAGGACGACGCAGAGGCTGACCCGGACGGCGGGCCGGCGGCGGAGTTCCCGCCGGGCGAGCTGCCAGGGACTGCTGCCGGGTGCTGTCGTGGGGTGGACCGTCGCGGCTCCGGGGGCTGCGTCCGGGCCAGGGGCCGGTGCGCCGCCGAGGGCCCGTGCGGCACCTGGGGCCCGGGGGCCGTCGGTGCCAGGGCCGTCAGGGCTGTCAGGGCTGTCAGGGCTGTCAGGGTCGAGGGGTGCCCGGTCGTCCGGGACCGGTGCGGTGGTGGTCATGGGGTCGCAGGCCTCCGGCTTCCTCAGCCCTGGCTCTTCGCGGGGTCCTTGAGGCCGACGGTCCCGTAGTCGATGGTGCCCGTCCACACGGGGTGCCCGAAGGCGCCGGCGATGTTGGTGCCGACGAGCAGCGGCTTGCGCTCCAGGAGGAGCGGGACGTTCGGGGACTTGGCCATCAGGGCGGCGTCGAGGTCGATCCAGGCCTGATTGGCCTCCTTGGCGTCGGCCATGGCGTTGATCTCGTCGATCCGCTTGATGGTCGCCTCGTCGCGGAACTGGCTGTAGTTGCCCTGGTTGCCCTTGTCCTTGATGGTGCGTCCGTCGAAGACGAACGGGATCCAGGTGGAGCCGGAGGGGTAGTCGGGGCACCAGCCGGTGAGGGTCATGTCGGGGGTGGTGGAGAGGTCGCCGATGACGTCGTAGTAGGCGCCCGGGTCGACGGTGTCGATGACGACCTCGACGCCGGCGCGGGACAGGCCCTGCTGGATGGCCTCCGCCTTGCCCTTGTCGCCGGTGGAGACCGAGAGGGACACCTTGAGGGTCTCCTTGCCGGCGGCCTTGAGGAGTTCCTTGGCCTTGGCCGGGTCGCCGGCCGGGGCGATCTTCAGGACGTCGGCCTGCTTGCCGCCGGAGAGGGCCGGGGGCAGGTAGGCGGTGGCGATCTCGTTGAGGGCCGGGCCGCCGCCCGCGGTGATGACGGCCTCCTTGTCGACGGCGTACTGCATGGCCTCGCGGACCTTCGGGTCGTCGAAGGGGGCGCGGGAGTTGTTCAGGTGGAGCATTTCCGTGCAGCCCTGGGACTCGGCGAGCAGCCGGGCCTTGACCTCCGGCTTGGGCAGCACCTTGGGGGCGCTCTCGGGGCGCATGTCGGCGTACTGGACGGTGGAGGCGTCGGCGCCCTCCCCGGCGATGATCCGGTCGTCGATCTGGCCGCCCTTGAGGCCCATGACGACCACGAACTTGTCGGGGTATGCCTTGCGGACGGTGTCGGTGCCCGGGTCCCAGTGCTCGTTGCGGACGAGGACCAGCTTCTTGTCGCGGTCGTACGACTCGATCTTGTACGGGCCGGAGGAGAACGGGCGGGCGTCGTACTGGGTGCCCTTCTCCTGGGACCGGGGCACGGGGGCGAAGGTCGGCAGGGTGGCGGTCGCGGAGAACTCGGCCACCGGGCGCTTCAGTTCGAAGACGATCGTGCGGTCGTCGGGCGTCTTCACGGAGTCCAGGTGTTGGCCCTGGAGCGGACCCTTGTAGCCCTCGGTCCCGGCCAGGTACTGGGCGGCGTAGTCGGGGCCGCCGGTGAGGTCGGGGCTGAAGGAGCGCTCGACGTTGTACTTGATGTCCTGGGCCTTGACCGGGCTGCCGTCCTCGTACTTCACGCCCTCCTTGAGGGTGAAGGTCCAGGTGCGGCCGCCGTTGGAGGAGGTGCCGAGGTCGGTGGCGAGATCGGGGACCAGCTCGCTGCCGGCCTTGCCGGGCTCGGCCTTGAAGGTGACGAGCGTGCGGTAGAGCAGCCGGGTGCCGAAGTCCATGGTCGGCATCGTCCAGTTGCGGGCGGGGTCGAGGTGCGCGAAGTCCTGGTTGGACAGGACGGTGAGGGTGCCGCCCTTGACCGGGGTACCGCCGAGGATCTTGCCGTCGTTGGCGGCGGCGGGGTTGGGGCCCCCCGAGCCGGCCGAGCCCTTCTTGGTGCCGGAGCAGCCCGAGGCGCCGAGTGCGAGAGCTGCCACCAGGGCGGTGGCGAGGGCGAGTTGGGTGCGCTTGGTCATGGTCACTCCAGTGAAGGGCCGCGCTCTAGGATGTGACCGGTAACATAGTAATGTGAAATTGCACTGACAAGGGGTTGGTGCCGCCGTTACCCAGCCGTGTCCAAAACGGTCGGGCGGCCGCCCCCAGCCCCGGCTAACAATCAACGGCGGCCGCGCCGCCGCCTGTTGATCGCCCCGGCCCCGCGCCGGCCTACTGGACGCCCGAGCCCAGGCCCCCCGGAACGCGGCCGACCGGTTCGTCGCGGCCCTGGGCCCAGAGGGAGCGCACGTGGCCGAGGTGGCGGAGCATGCACTCCTGCGCCGCTTCGGCGTCACCGCTCAGCATCAGGTCGAGCAGCTCGATGTGCTCCTCCGCCGAGGAGACCAGCTTGCCGGCCTCGTCCAGGCCGGTCAGGCCGTAGAGCCGGGACCGCTTGCGCAGGTCGCCGACCGTCTCCACCAGCCGGTCGTTGCCCGCGAGGGCCAGCAGGGAGAGGTGGAAGCGGCGGTCGGCCTCCAGGTAGCCGATGAGGTTGTGCTCGCGCGCGCTGGTGACGATCTCCTCGGCGACGGGGCGCAGCGCCTCCAGCTGCTCGGCGGTGGCGATCTTCGTGATCCGGCCGATGGTCGGTACCTCGATCATCGTGCGCAGTTCGGTGAACTGGTCCAGGTCGCGCTCGCTGACCTCGGTGATCCGGAAGCCCTTGTTGCGGACCGGCTCGACCAGTCCCTCCCGGGCCAGGTCGAGCATGGCCTCGCGGACGGGTGTGGCCGAGACGCCGAGTTCAGCCGCGAGGCCCGGTGCGGAGTAGACGCTCCCGGGGCGCAGCTCACCCGCTATCAGCGCGGCTCGCAGGGCGTGGCCGACCTGGTCGCGGAGGCGTTCCTGGGCCTTGATGAGACTGTGCTGCTTCAGGTCACCCATTGCATTTCCTCCGAGACCCCCGTACACCACCGACGAGGAGAGGAACAGCGTACAATGTCACGTTGCGCTGTTCACACTCCGGCGGCCTCGTACAGCGCGACCGCCACAGCGAGATCTTCCCAGGCCATGCCCACACTCTTGAAGAGCTGTGGACAACTCCGCGGCCCGCCCGCCGGGACCCGACCGCCCACCAGGTCGGCGAGGGTGCCGGTGATATGGCCGGGTCCGATGGCGCCGTCGGCCTCCGGGACGAGGAGGTCCCCCGCCTCGCGCAGGGCCGCCGCCCGGGACTCCACGTACACCGCCGCCCGTCGCACAAGGGCGGTGTCCGTCTCCCGGGCCGTCGGCTCGTGCGAGCCGACGGCGACGACGGCGGCGCCCGGCCCGACCAGACGCCCGTCGAAGAGCGGTTCCCGCGCCGTGGTGCAGCAGATCACCAGATCGGCGCCGGCCACCTCGTTCGGGGTGCCGGTCCGCGCGGCCGGGCCCAGGGTGCGGGCGTGTGCGGCGAGCTCCTCCGCGCGCCCGCGGTCACGGGCGACCACCACGACCTCGGCCAACTCCCGTACGGACAGGGTTGCTTCCAGATGGCCGTACGCCTGCGGCCCAGAGCCGAAGAGCACCAGGCGCAGCGGGCGCCCGGCGGGCGCCAGGTGGCGCAGCGCCAGGGCGGAGACCGCGGGGGTGCGCAGGGTGGTCAGCGCCGCGCCGTCGAGCAGGGCCAGCGGGCGCAGGGTGGGCC
>NZ_JBSGZP010000424.1:0-6555 GCF_053611065.1 Streptomyces sp. NPDC054840 | reverse complement strand
GGGCCGGACGGTTTCCCCGCCGGGCCCGGCCCACTCGTACGGGAAGCGGCGCTCAGCGGTTGACGGGGCGTCGGCCCGGGTGGAAGGCCTCCGCCGCGAGCAGGCCGGTGTCCGGGTTGTCGGTGAAGATCCCGTCGATGCCCTGTTCGAAGTAGGTCCGGAAGGCGCCGAGGGCGTCCCCGTACGCGGCCGGATCGGTGCCCCGGCGGTATTCGGCCGGCAGGAAGCTGTTCTCGTTGCGCGCGGTGTAGGGGTGCAGCAGCAGCCCGCGGGCGTGGGCGTCCTTCACCAGGGTGGTCGGGGATCCGAGCTCGCCGGCCGCGTCGCGCGGGAGGATCAGGTCCATGGTCGGGCCGATGCCCTGGGCGAAGCCGGCGATCCACTTCAGGCCCTCGGGCTTGACCAGGTCCGCGACGGTACGCGGGTCCTTGGCCAGTTCGAAGTCCCAGGGGCGGGTGCCGGCCGCGGAGAGCAGGACCACGCGGGGCGCGGAGACCAGCCGGGAGAGCCGCTGGATGCTGGAGGGCTCGAAGGACTGGAGGAAGACGGCGGCGCCTCGCCCGTCGCGCCCGTAGCGGCGCAGGAGCTTGGCGAGGGGCTCCTCCAGGCCGAGGCCCAGGCCCCGGAAGTAGCTGGGGTGCTTGGTCTCCACGTGCAGCCACACCCGCTTGCCGCGCCGCTTGCCCTCGCGGTCGGCCCAGCGGAGCACCTCTTCGAAGGTGGGTACGGCCCACCGGCCGTCGTAGAGGGTGTTGCGCTGCCGGACGGCGGGGATACGTTCCTTCGCGCGCAGGGTCCGCAGCTCGGCCAGCGTGAAGTCCTCGGTGAACCAGCCGGTGACGAGGACCCCGTCGACTGACCTGGTCGTGCGCCGGGAGGCGAACTCGGGGTGCTCGGCGACATCGGTGGTCCCGCCGATCTCGTTCTCGTGGCGGCACACCAGATGGCCGTCGCGGGTGGGGACCAGGTCCTGCTCGACGACGTCGGCACCCAGGTCGAGGGCGAGCTGGTAGGAGCCGATCGTGTGCTCAGGCCGGTAGCCGCTGGCTCCGCGGTGGCCGATGACCGTCGGGAAGGGAAGGCCCCGGTGGTCCCCGTCGCCGTGTCCGTCGCCGTACCCGTCCTCAGCGGCGGCGGAACCCGCCGTGACTCCGGTGATTCCGGTCCCCGCCGCCAGGACGGCCGCCCCCAGGACCGTGCGCCGCGCTGCCCCACCCTGTGTCATGAGTGCCCACTCCTCGTCGTGAACGCCGTGTCGCGGCCCGCGATCGGCGTGCAGATGGTAGGCAAACGGTGGTGGCCGAAGGGCGTGCGCCGGGGGCTGATCCGGGGAACTTGGCGCAAACCTGCGTCAACACTCTGTATCCGACACGTGAACCCGATGTGCGCTCCGACCTGACCCACGAGTATCGTCCTCACCTGCGCTACCGCCGTGTGGTGGGTGCGCGAACCGCTTTTCGATGCCGGAGGGCCCCACGTTGTTCCGTACGAAGCTCATCAAAGCCGCTGTCGGACCGGTCATGCGCATGATGTTCCGCACCCGCGTGGAGGGCATCGAGAACATCCCCGGCTCCGGTCCGGTGATCCTTGCGGGCAACCACCTCACCTTCATCGACTCCATGATCCTGCCGCTGGTGTGCGACCGTACGGTCCACTTCATCGGCAAGGACGAGTACGTGACCGGCAAGGGGATCAAGGGCCGGGCCATGGCCTGGTTCTTCACCGGCGCCGGCATGATCCCCGTCGACCGGGACGGGGCCAACGGCGGTGTCGCGGCCCTGATGACCGGTCGCCGGATCCTCGAAGAGGGCAAGATCTTCGGCATCTACCCCGAGGGCACCCGCTCTCCCGACGGCCGCCTCTACCGCGGCCGCACCGGCATCGCCCGCCTGACCCTGATGACCGGCGCCCCCGTGGTGCCGTTCGCGATGATCGGCACCGACAAGCTCCAGCCCGGCGGCGCCGGCATGCCCCGTCCGGGCCGGGTCACCGTCCGCTTCGGCGAGCCGATGGAGTTCTCCCGCTACGAGGGCATGGACCGCGACCGCTACGTGCTGCGCGCCGTCACCGACTCGGTGATGGCCGAGGTCATGCGCCTCTCGGGCCAGGAGTACGTCGACATGTACGCCACCAAGGCGAAGGCCGCCTGACCCGGGTCACGCCTACTGACGCTGGAGTGATCGGCTGACGCCCGCCGCCGTGGTGGTGGCGAGGATCCAGCCGGTCACGATCAGCAGGTACGACAGCCACTGGTGCCAGCCGCCCGGTGCGAAGGCCGCTTCCTGGCCGAAACTGACGATCGGCACCATCAGGTCGATCGTGTAGAAGACCGCGTTGAAGTCCGGGGCCTCCCCCGCCTTCAGGGCGCGCGGCGGGTCGATCCCGTAGGCGATCGACCCGGTCATCAGCAGGGCGGCCAGCCACCCCGCCGCCCGCAGCGGCCGGAAGCCGTAGCCGACGGTGGCGTCCTGGAGCAGCCCCCACGCCCGGGCTGCCCGGGGCAGGGTGTGGCGGTGCCTGCGCAGCTTCGCGAGCTGGACGGTCCGGGCGGCCGCCTCGTCGCCCGCCGTACGGTAGGCCGCCGCGAGCTGCTCGTAGGCGTACGTCAGGTATCCGGACTCCTCCCGCTCCAGGGCCGGCAGCCGCTGCTCGGCGGGGAGGTGCGGGGCGAGTGTGCGGTAGGTCAGGCCGTCGATGGCGATCCGCTCGGGCCAGGCCTCCGGATCGATGTGGAGCAGGTCGACGGTGGACCGGCGCAGGTTCACATCGCCCCGGACCGTGTCGCACCGGCGCAGCCACAGCTCGCCGATCACGCAGCTGGAGGCGCGCAGGGCGGTCCCGTCCGGGTTGGCGAGGTCGGCACGGGTGAGGTTGACCTGGCCGGGTATCCGGGAGCCGGTGAGGTTGACCATGCCGCGGGCCTTCATCCGGTGCGCGCGCAGGTCGGTGCCGACGGTCACGGTCTCGGCGTGCAGGGCGATCTGCCCGGGAGCGAGCAGCTGGGCACGGTCGAGCTGGATCTGGCCGCCGACGGTGGCGCCGTTGAGGCGGAGCTGGCCGTGCACGGTCAGGTCGTTCGCGATGATGTCGGTGTCGACCTCGACGTGGTTGAGCTGGAGCGGGGGCTCGTCCGCCTCCTCGCCGGCCGTGGGGCCGATCACCGCCCCCTGGAGGAAGAGGCCTCCGGATATCTTGGCGCCCTGCAGCCGCACGGGTCCGGCGATCCGGCAGTGGGAGAGCCGCAGGACCACTTCGACGCGCAGCGTGGAGGCGGTCAGGCCGGGCAGGGTGGAGTAGCCGAGGACCAGGGCGCGTAACTGGGCCCCGTACACCAGGGGCTTGCGCTCGAACCAGCAGTCGCGCAGCCGGATGGGGTGGTCGATGACGGCGTAGCGCAGGTCGAGCTTGCCCACGATCTTCGCGCCCTTGATCTTGAGACCGGGGACCCGGCCCTGTACGACCGGGCCGGCTCCCAGCAGGATCGCCCGCAGCACCTCGGCGCGCAGGGTGCGGTCGGGACCCCAGTCGGCTCCGTCGGCGGAGCTGTCCTCGGGGGCGGCGCGGAAGTCGACCCCGTCGCCGCGCGGGAAGGCCTCCCAGACGCGGCGTTCCGCCGGGGTAAGATCGTTGATCTCCATCGCCGGGATGGTGTCCCGCGGTTCCACGAGCTGTCAACTCTGGCCGGAACAGCCCCCTTCGGCGACATGTCAGTGCTCGACGCCCTCCTGGAGCCGCTGGCCCTTCAGCAGGAACCAGGCGGCCGCGGCGGTGGCCAGCAGCACGGCCGCGCCGACGCCGGAGGCGAGCCGCAGCCCGTCCACGAAGGCCTCCTGGGCGGCGCCCACCATCACCTGGGCGGTGTGCGGGTCCAGCGTCTTGGCGGCCTCGACGGCCCCGCCGAGGGATTCGTGCGCGGCGTCGGCGACCGGGCCCGCGACCGAGGCCGGGGCGGTGAAGCTCTGGTAGACGCCGGTGACGATGGAGCCGAGCAGGGCGATGCCGAGGGCGGCGCCGAGTTCGTACGCCGTCTCGGAGACGGCGGAGGCCGAACCGGCCTGTTCCTTGGGCACGCTGGAGAGGATCACGTCGGCGGTGACGGTGAAGGAGAATCCGGCGCCGAGGCCGACGACGAGCAGGGCCGCGCCGAGCAGCGGGTAGCCGCTCTCTTTGTGGAGCAGGGTGAGCACGGCGAGGGCCAGGCCGATGGCGCCGAGACCGCCGGCCACGATGGTCCGTACCGAGTACCGGCGGGCGTACCGGCCCGCGATCAGGCCGGTGACCACCGCGCCGATGGCGGCGGGCAGTTCGGCGAGGCCCGCCTCAAGGGGGTCGCGGCCCTGGACCAGCTGCAGGAACTGGGAGAGGAAGAAGACCAGTCCGGACAGGCCGAAGACGGTGAGCAGGTCGGCGAGGACCGCGCCGGAGAAGCCGCGGTGCTTGAACAGCCTCATGTCGAGCAGCGGGGACGGCAGGCTGAACTGGCGGCGTACGAAGGCGTACAGAGCTCCCGCGCCGAGTGCCGCGGTGGCCGCGACCTCCCAGGTGACGCCGTGGGTGGCGACTTCCTTGACGGCGTAGACCACGCTGATCACGCCGACGAGGGAGAGGCCGACGCTGACGAGGTCCCAGGGGCCGGCGACCGGGTTCTTGGATTCGGGGAGCAGCTTGATTCCGACGACGACCAGGGCGATCATCACAGGGAGGTTGATCAGGAAGACCGAGCCCCACCAGAAGTGCTGGAGCAGGGCTCCGCCGACGACCGGGCCGACGGCCGCGCCGGCCGAGGCGGTGGCGCCCCAGATGCCGATCGCGAGGCTGCGCTCCTTGGGGTCGTGGAAGATGTTGCGGATCAGCGCGAGGGTGGACGGCATCAGGGTCGCACCGGCCACGCCCAGCAGGGCCCGGGCGGCGATCATCATCTCGGGGCTGGTCGCGTAGGCGTTGAGCACGGACACGGCACCGAACGCGGCGGCGCCGGTGAGCAGCAGCTTCTTGCGGCCGATGCGGTCACCGAGGCTGCCCATGGAGACCAGGAGTCCGGCGATGACGAAGGAATAGATGTCGCCTATCCACAGCAGCTGGGTGCCGGACGGCTTGAGGTCCTCGGAGAGTGCGGGGGTGGCGAGGCCGAGTACGGTCGCGTCGACAGCGACCAGCAGCACGGCGAGCACCAGCACGCTCAGGGCGAGCCAGCGGCCGCGGCTCTTGGTCTCCGTCCCGGTCGGGCTGTTCAGCTGCTGGGTCGTGCTCATTTCTCCACACTCCGTCTGGCGCCACCGAGCAACAGCTCGATGATCATGTACTGGAAGTCCTTGGCGGCGACCCGGCCGTCCATCACGGCCCAGGCGCAGGTGCCGACGAGGCCGTAGAGGGCCTCGGTGAGCCATGCGGGGCTGAGGTCGATCCGGATGTCGCCCTCTTCCTGGCCGCGCCGGAAGAGCGCGCTGACGCGGGCGTCGAGCCGGGCCCATCCCTCGTTGACCTCGTCGCCCTCGAACAGCTGGTTCTCGGTGACGAGGAAGGCCAGCAACTGGGCATTGGGCTCGACCTCGGCGACGAGTCGTCCGATCGCCTCCGCCGCCGTGCCCTCGTCGAGGCGGGCGTTGTCGAAGGCCACCTCGAACTCCCGGATGCCGAGTTCTTCGAGGGCCCGGACGAGGGCGTCGCGTCCGGCGAAGTGCCGATGGAGGGTCGCGCGCCCGATTCCGGCGGCGCGGGCGACCTCGTCCATCGTGGCGGTCGACTTACGGGAAAGCAGGGCGGCCGCATCGCGGAGCACCTGGTCACGATCCATGGCCATGAGACAACTATACCTCGAATGAGACGTCAATGTCTCATTCGGCCGGAAAATGAGCTGCCCTCGGGGCAGCCGGAACGGAATCCTGCCGCAATGAAGCCACTGCTGCTGATCGACGTCGACGGGCCACTGAACCCCTACGCGGCCAAGCTCCAGCGCCGCCCCGAGGGCTACCGCACCCACCGGATGCGCCCGACGGGCTGGAGGGCGGCCGAGCAGGCCAAGCCCCTGCGGGTTTGGCTCAATCACGACCACGGAGCGCAGCTGCTCGCCCTCGCGGAGGTCTACGAGCTCATCTGGGCCACCACATGGAAGGACGAGGCCAACGACTGGATAGGCCCCCACCTGGGGCTGCCGAGACTTCCCTTCATCGACTGGCCGGAGATGCACGGCCGGGCGCCGCGCGGCACGTTCTGGAAGACCCAGTACATCCTCGAATACGCGGGCGAGCGCCCCTTCGCCTGGATCGACGACGACATCACGGCGATGGACCGCGACTACGTCGACCAGCGCCATCCGGCACAGACGCTGCTGATGCGCGTCGACGAGCGGATCGGGTTGGTCAGCGCAGACTTCGACACTCTGGCCGCATGGGCCACACCGCACTCAGGGGACCGCTCCCTGTGATTTGATCATGATTACCCGCGTTCACCGGTCATGCGGACTGTGATCATGTGGAGTGACGGCGCCCCGGGCTCAACGTCGTCTGCTGACACCCCGACATGCCGGAGGGGCGGTGGGGGCCGACGGGCTCCCAC
>NZ_JBSGZP010000423.1:0-6559 GCF_053611065.1 Streptomyces sp. NPDC054840 | reverse complement strand
GTCCACCGGGACCTTGCCGTCGGCCTTGTCGTCGCCCAGGACGGCGGCCAGCGTGGTGGCGGCGGTCTTGACCTCGGTGACCTTGTCGGTCTTGCCGACGACCTCGGTGACCTTGGCGAGCAGACCCGCGGGGGCGCCGGGGGCCGGTGCGCTGGCGATGACATCGCCCACCGCGACGGGCTTGTCGGCCTCGGGGGACCTGCCGGCCTCGGGTGACCTGCTCTCGGACGACTTGCCGGGCGAGGGCGAACGGCCGGGCGTCTGCCCGCCCTTGGCGATGACGGCCCGGCCGGTGGCCCGGTCGTAGGAGGCGACCTTCAGGGCGGACTTCTCGGTCCTGCCCTTCCCGTCGGCCCGGGCCACGGCCGCCGGTGTGGGGGTCCCCTGCGGGGCGGCGGCCACGTCGAGCTGCTGCGAGGTGCCGTCGGACGAGGGGGTGACGGCGGCGGGGGCGGCCGGTCCGGCGGCATCGCCGTGAGGGGTCGAGCCGCAGCCCGTGGCGGTCAGGGCGAGGGCGGTCAGGCCGGGTATGAGGAGGCGTCGGGCGAGCGTGCGCACGTGGGGTGACCTTCGGGGTGGGGGAGGGGTGTGGGGGGGTTACCACTTGGTAACCGGAATCCGATCATGCCATGTGTCGACTGCGACCGTCATGTCCGGATCCCGCCAACTATCCGACGTGTCCTGACTGTTGAAGCTTCACCCACCCGCGGAGGCGCGCGGGCCTACCGCAGTACGCCCGCCTTCGTCCCGTCCGTCAACTTGCCGGACAGGTCCACCTGCGCACCCGCCGGCGCCTTCACCGCCAGCCGGTTGCCGTTCGCCGACCCGCTCACCCCGCCGCCTGACACCGACAGCGAGGCGAACTGCGCACTGCCCGCCGCCAGTACGTACCACTGGCCCGCCCGCGACTTCCACAGCACGCCCGCCAGCACGCGCGGCTCCCGCGGCCCGCAGGCCGCCGACCCCTCCGCCCGGGCCGCCTGCGCCGCCGTCGGGGCACCCGGGGCCAGGAACTGCGCCTGCACCCGGTCCGCCGCCCCCTGCCAGGTCTCGGCCCGCGTGCAGAGCCAGGCCGCCGTCCCGTCGCCCTCCGGCAGCGGCTGCTTCGCGTACGTCCACGCGTTGACCGTACGGACCCCGTGCGAGCGGACCGCCGGCAGCAGACAGGCGATCCTCGACCAGTCCCCGAGCTCCGCGGCCTCCGTCACATCACGCTCGGCACCCGGCGCCCCCGACGTCAGCCGGACCGGGGTCAGTTCACCGAGGTCGGTGATCAGCCGGGTGGCACCGTCGCCCGTCAGGGCCAGCGCGTTCCAGCTCGTGCAGTTGCCCGCCGGGGCCGGGCCCGCCACCGGCGGGGTCACCCCCTCCGGGGTCGGCTTCAGCGCCACCACGGGGGCGGCGGGCTTGAGCAGGTCCCGCAGGGCCGTGCCGGTGACCCAGGGTGCGGTGAGATAGCGGACGTTGCCGTCGACCCGGCTGAGCACCAGCGCGGTGGCGGTCTCCGCCGAGGCGCCGTCGGTCCGCGCGAAGTCGAGGGCGGCGCCCGAGGTCCCGGTCCCGGTCCGCGGTTCGGCGTAGCGGACCACGCGCAGGCCGTCGTACATCAGGACCACGACGGCCTGGTCCACGGCGCCCGCGAACAGCAGCTGCGCCGGTCCCATCGGCGGCCCGGCGGGCGTGCCCGCAGTGGCCGAGGTGACCACCGACGGACCGGGCCGGGCCCACACGGCCAGCGCCCGGCGCAGCAGCTCCGTGTCGCCGGCCCGGTCGCCGCGGGCGGGCCAGGTGGAGAAGCCCGTACGGGAGGACGTGCGCCACAGGGTGGGCGCGGCCCGGACCAACTTCCCCGGATCCAGGGCCTGCTCGGCCGCGGCGTTGCGCGCGTAGAGCGGGGCGGCGGCCCCGTCCGAGCCCCAGCCCCCACCCGGCAGCGCGAGCAGCGCCCCGCACACGGCGAGGGCGGCCCCGGCGGCCAGCGCCGCCCGCCCGAGACGGCGGCGCCGCAGCAGGTCGGTGGGCCGGGCCTGGAGCACGCACGGGTCGAACTCGGGGGAGGCGAACAGGGCGTCGTTCGCCGGATCCCCGGACTCCCGGACCGCGGCGGCCGGATCCGGGACCCCGGCCTCGTCGAGCACCCGGAGCACCTCCGGCTCGGCCAGCCGCTCCAGGGCGCGCAGCACACAGGCGGCCCGGCCCGGCCCGTCGAGGGTGGCCAGCCACTGGTCGAGAGCCAGCTCCTCGGCCCCGCCGGAGCGGGGGAACAGCCGCAGCCCCCACACCTGGGGGAGTACCGGCGGGAGCTGCGCGCGCCGCGGCAGAGTCCGGAAGCTCAGCGGAATCCCGGCCTCCAGCGCGGCGCGCAGCACCCGCAGCCGGACGTACGCGTACCCGGAGTCGTCCGCCCCGCCCCGCTGCCCCGGAACGCCGCCCTGCACGGCGGCCGCGGCCGCCGCCGGGTCCCGCCGCCCGCGCGGCAGTGCCCGCTGGACCAGCGAGTGGGCGGTGAGCACCCGCCGGTTGCGGCCGAGGGCGGGTGGCAGCACCAGATAGGCGAGCCGCACCAGCCGGGGGTAGTGCTCGACGATGGCGGCCTCGGCCTGCTCGACGTCCGGCGGCACGGGAGACACGGGAGGCATGGGGCGGGTGGCGGTATCCGGCGCAGTCACGTTCAGCAGAACGAGCGAATCGTCGGATGGTCACCGGTCGCGGTCGCGGTCGCGGTCCCGGGCCCGGTATCCGCCCGTCCCGGTCCCCGGGCCAGGGGCGCGGGTCAGACCACCAGACGGGCGCGCAGCGCCTCGACCGTCTCGTCGGCGACGCCGAGCCCCTCCCGCACGTACTTCTCCATCGAGCCGTACCGCGTCTCGACCTCGTCCAGCGCCGCCTGCAGGTAGGAGGGGAAGACGCCGATCAGCGCGAGCGCGATGTCCGGGTCACCGCCGGCCGCGGTGAAGCCCTCGATCAGCGGGGCGAAAGCATGCTTGACCGCCGCATCGACGGACAGGTACTCGGCCATCATCGTCTCGTCGTCCGCGCCCAGCAGCGCCAGGACGACCGTCGCGCCCCAGCCGGTCCGGTCCTTGCCGGCCGTGCAGTGGAACAGCAGCGGCCCCGCGTCGGCGTCGGCGGCCTCGGTGAGCAGCATCCGGTACGCGGCCTGCGCGGAGCGGGAGTTCACGAAGGACCGGTAGGTGTCCGCGAACAGGGCCTGCGCCCGGCCGCCGCCCAGATGCCTCTCGGCCACGGCCGGGTCGGACAGCAGGTCCGTCAGCTGCGCGGCGGGCACCTCGGCGGGGTTCAGCTTGTCGGCGAGGACGTCGCCGATCAGGACCCGGGCCCCGGCGGGTACCCGGTCGGGGTGGTCGGCGCGCTCGGCGTCGGTGCGGAAGTCGATGACGGTACGCAGCCCCAGCGCGGCCACCACCAGGTCGGCGTCGAGGTCCAGCCGGTCGAGCCGGCCGGAGCGCAGGACGAGGCCCCGGCGGACGGTGCGGCCGCCGGGGAGCGGGGTGCCGCCGAGGTCGCGGAGGTTGGCGACGGTGGTGGACGGGCTGGCGGTCATCGTGGCAGCTCCTGCGGGGAGTGGTTCATGTAATTTTCTGATGTTTCGCCCCGGAAAGACAATCGAAGGCCAGCGAGACCGCGATGCCCAGCCCGAGTGCGGCCAGGTGCCCGGCGTCCGTGAAGGTCCGCCCGCGCCGGACCACCGGAGCCGCCGCGAGCGCCAGCAGCCCCACCCGCGCCGCCGTACGGACCGCCCCGCGCGGCAGGGCCGAGGTCAGCGAGCCGAGCACGGCGTTGAACCCGTAGCTCGTCCCCACGTCCACCGCGCCCCGTGTCCGCGGATCGGCGCTCCCGCGCAGGGCGCCGTACACCAGGAGGGTCGCCCCGGCGTGCCCGAACAGGAACACCGCGGCCGCCCACCAGGCTCCGTACGCGTATTCGGCGTATCCGAGGACCGCGACCAGCAGCAGCGCGTACGGCAGGGGCATGGGCTCCTCGACGACGAGAGCGCTGCTCAGCAGCGTCTCCCAGCGTCCGGCGGCGAGATTGTCGACGTTCGTCGAGCAGTCCCGGAGCAGGCGCTCCCGATCGGCCGCCCCGGTGCGCTGCAGGGCGTGTGCCCCGAGCTGGACCCCGCCGGCGTACACCGCTCCCCACGGAATTGGATTCATCTGCTCATGATCGGATAAGCCTCTGGCGGGGACCAAGGCGCCCCGTGCGAACATGGCCCGGCCATGTTCGAATCCTTCGCGCCGATGCGCGCCACGCGGGCCGCGATCTTCGCGGCAATGTGCGTCGCCCTGGGTGCGATGGGGCATTCGTCCATGTCCGGAGAGAATGTTCCCCTCTTCGGCCTTCTGGGTGCTTTCGTGGTGACCTGCGGGCTCGCATGGCTCGCCGCGGGGCGGCGGCGGGGCCCCATGGGCGTCACCGCCGCGGTGCTCTCCGTGCAGGGCGTGCTGCACCTGGTCTTCTCCGGGAGCGCGGCCGCGCAGCCCTTCACCGCCCCCGCCCCGATGCACGGCCACCACCCCATGTCGGCGGCGGACGCGGGCGCGATGGCCGCCGAAGCCTCCGGCATGGCCGACATGGCCGGCACCGCCGGGTCGGCGGGCGCCGCGGGCATGGCCGGGATCGCCGGTACCACCGGCATGACCGGTCACGACGGCGTCGGGATGATCGCCGCCCACGTGCTCGCCGGGCTGCTCTGCGCCGCCTGGCTCGCACGGGGCGAGGCCGCCGTCTTCCGGCTGGCCCGCGTCCTGGCGGCGGCCGCGCTCCACGCGGCCCGGCCGCTCGCCCGCGCGCTCGCCCTGGTCCGGACACGGGCGGCCGCCGTACCGGCCCCGCCCGTCTTCCCCGCCCCGTACGAACGGCCGCGCCGCCTGCGCGGAGCCGTACCCGCCCATGCCGTGGTGCGCCGCGGGCCGCCCGGACGCACTCCGCTCCCGCGCTCCACGGCCCCCGGCCGGCCTGCCCACGCCTGACCTGGCGAAGCGGCGAGACCTGGGGCCCGTTCCCCATGTCTTCGCCAACACCTAGGATCCCCATGTCTCTTGACGAGGCTCAAGACGTCCGCACCCCGGACGCCGAACCGGCCGGGACGGCCAAGAACCGCGGCAGCGGCTGGGCCGCCGTACGGCCGCTACTCCTGCGCATGCACTTCTACGCGGGCCTGCTCGTCGCCCCGCTGATCTTCCTCGCCGCCGCCACAGGGCTGCTCTACGCCGCGTCCTGGCAGGCCGAGAACATCATCTACTCCGACGAGCTGACCGTCGCCCGCGTCGGGGAGGGCGCGCTGCCGCTCAGTGCCCAGATCGACGCGGCCAAGGGCGCCGCCCCCGAGGGCGAGGTCGTGTCCGTGTGGCCCGCCCCCGACACCGAGGCCACCACCAGGGTGATCATGGAGAGCCCGGGTCTCCCCGAGGGCGAGACCCTCACCGTCTTCGTCGACCCGTATACGGCCGAGGTGCGCGGCCGGCTCGCCACCGTCGGCGACGCGCTGCCGCTGCGGGCCTGGCTGAGCGAGTTCCACTCCAGCCTTCAGCTCGGCGAGTTCGGCCGCAATTACAGCGAGCTCGCCGCGAGCTGGATGTGGGTGGTCGCCCTCGGCGGACTCGCCCTGTGGCTGGGCCGCCGTCGTCAGCGCAGGTCGCAGCTGGTCGTCCCGGACCGCAAGGCCACCGGCCGCCGCCGCACCCTGTCCTGGCACGGGGCCGTCGGCCTGTGGGCCGTCGCCGGACTCGTCGTCCTCTCCGCCACCGGCCTGACCTGGTCGAAGTACGCCGGCGAGAACATCGGGGAGCTCCAGGACAGCCTCGGTGGGGCCACCCCCGCCGTCTCCGCGCAGCTCGGCGCGGGGGCGGACGCCGGCTCCGACGAGCACGCCGCGCACACCATGCCCGACGGCACGCAGATGGCCCCGCCGCCCGCACCCACCGCCGACGTCGGCATAGACAGGGCCGTGGACGCGGCCCGGGCCGCCGGCGTCACCGAGGCGCTCCGCGTGACCCTGCCCGCCAAGGGCAAGGGGTACGTCATCAAGGAGCAGGACAAGCTGGTGCCGGTGCACCTGGACTCGGTCGCCGTCGACCCCGCCGACGCCCGCGTCATGGACGAACTGCGCTTCGCCGACTACCCGGTCCTGGCCCAGATGACCCGCTTCGGCATCGACCTGCACATGGGCACGACCTTCGGGCTCGCCAACCAGATCGCGCTCGCCGCGCTCGCCGTCGCCGTGATGTTCCTCGTCTTCTGGGGCTACCGCATGTGGTGGCTTCGCCGGCCGACGAAGGACCGCAAGCTGTCCGTCGGCCGTGCGCAGCCGCGCGGTGCCTGGCGCAAGCTCCCGGTGACGGTGCTGCTGCCGGTGGCCGCGGTGACCGCGGTGATCGGCTGGTTCGTCCCGCTGCTCGGGCTCAGCCTGGTCGTCTTCCTCGCGTTCGACGTCCTGCTGGGCTTCGTCGCGGGCCGCCGGGCCAAGGCCGCGTAGGAACCGCGTGGCCGCGTGGCCGTTCGGCCGGTGACCGGCACGCACGAGGTGGGCCCGTAC
>NZ_JBSGZP010000422.1:0-6588 GCF_053611065.1 Streptomyces sp. NPDC054840 | reverse complement strand
CTCTACGACTTCGGCTACGCCTGCGTCGAGCGCGGCATAGCCTTCCTCGCCGTCGCACCGCTGCGCGAGGCACTCCGGCTGCTCCCCGGCTCGCGGGCGCTCCTCGCCGAGCTGGTGTCCGCCCTGGAGGACGAGCACCGGCACGCCGAGGCAGCCGCCCTGCTCTCCGGCCGCGGCCCGGCGCTGCCCGCCTGGCCCGAGACGTACCTCCTCGTGCACCACACGCTGCTGGCCGGGGATCTGGACACCGCCAAGCGGATCGGCGGCGGCCTGCCCGCCCCCGAGGACCCCCAGTGGTCCGGGGCGCACGCCCGCCAGAAGCACCGGCTGCACCGCACCGACCACGCCCGCCGGGCCCAGTGCACGGCCGGGCATGCCGATCCGCTGGGCCGCACCGACCTGCGCGGCTGGCACTACGGCCTGACCGGCGGACTCCTGGGCACCCTCTCCGCCTACGGCTGGGACGCCGGGATGACCGGCCGGTTCGCCTACCTCGGGGACACCCACGAGACGTGCCGGTACGGCCTCACCCGCCTGGCACTCGCCCTGGAGGCCGCCGGGCGCCACCCGGCCACGGTCTCGCTGCTGCCCGGCCGGTCCGACCGGATCCTCGGGCTCGCCGCCGCACGGGTGCTGGGGCTGCCCGCCGTACCGTACGAGCCCGCGCGTACGGACACCCTCGTCGTCGCCTACGACCTGAACGCGACCGACCCGGACCTCCTGCGCACCCTGCACGCGCGCGCCGACGGCCAGATCCTGGCCGAGCACGCCACCTGCTGGACCGACCCGCCCGCGGTGAGCGCGGACTTCAGCACGCTGCTGTGCCAGTTCGTCTCCCCGCCGTGGAAGGACGACGTGAGGCCCGAGGAGGAGATCGCCCAGGACATCGCGCACGCCACCGCCGCCCCGGACGGGGGCGACGGCGCTACCCCGCCCGATCCGGACGAGGACTTCCGGGCCTTCGTGACCGCCGTCCGCGACGGCTGGCTCACGTCACCCCGCGACCGCGTCGCCTCGCCCGGACCGGTGCCCAGCTCGCGCTTCGCCTGAGACGGCGGCAGGCTGGGACCATGCCGGAGCTGCCCGAGGTCGAGGCCCTGCGGGAGTACCTCGACGAGCACCTCACCGGGCGGGTGGTCGAGCGCGTCCTCCCGCTCGCGGTGAGCGTGCTGAAGACCTACGACCCGCCGCTGACCGCCCTCGAAGGGCAGCCGGCCGGTGCCCCCGCCCGGTACGGCAAGTTCCTGGCCCTGCCGGTCGGCGAGCTCCACCTCGTCACGCACCTGGCCCGGGCCGGCTGGCTGCGCTGGCAGGACACCCTGCCCGCACAGCCGCCGCGCCCCGGCAAGGGGCCGCTCGCACTGCGCGTCTCCCTCGTGGGCGGCGGAGGCTTCGACCTCACCGAGGCCGGTACGCAAAAACGCCTCGCCGTGTACGTGGTCCGCCGCCCGCAGGAGGTACCCGGCATCGCCCGCCTCGGCCCCGACCCCCTCGCCGAGAGCTTCGACCGGGACGCCTTCGCCGCGCTGCTCGCGGGGGAGCGGCGCCAGATCAAGGGAGTGCTGCGGGACCAGAGCGTGATCGCGGGAATCGGCAACGCCTACAGCGACGAGATCCTGCACGCCGCCAGGGTCTCGCCGTTCAAGCTCGCCGCGTCCTTCACGGAGGAGCAGATCACCCAGCTCTACGAGGCCGTGCGGAGCACCCTGGGCGAGGCCGTCGGCCGGGCCCACGGGGTGGCCGCGGGAAAGCTCAAGGCCGAGAAGAAGAGCGGCCTGCGGGTGCACGGCCGGGCCGGTGAACCGTGCCCGGTGTGCGGGGACACCGTACGCTCGGTGTCCTTCGCCGACTCCTCGCTGGAGTACTGCCCCACCTGCCAGACCGGTGGGAAGCCGCTCGCGGACCGGCGGCTCTCACGCCTCCTCAAATAACCGGTCGCTGCGTAGACTCCGGCACCATGGCCGAGGAGCAGCAGCAGTCGCCGCCCCGGCGAGAGATCGTCACCGGGGTACCCCGGGGCGCCCGTCGCCGCCCGCCCGCGCACACCCCGGCCCGCTCGGAGATCTCCGAGCAGACCACGCTCGGGGCCACCTACGTCCGCGCCCTCATGCGCAGCCAGCTCCGCGCGGCTCTCGGCGCATTGGCGGCGCTCATGTCGCTGATCGGGACCCTGCCGCTGGTGTTCGCGCTCTCGCGCGACGCGTCGGGGCCGCTGATCTGGGTGGCGCTCGGCCTGCTGGTGTACCCGGTGATGTGGCTCGTCGCCCGCTGGTACGTCAGCCGGGCGGAGCGCAACGAGGCGGATTTCACCGGCCTGGTGATGGATCCGGCCGACCGTGGTTAAGGGCTGTCCGCTCATCCCCGGCGGGCGCACGACGACAGCCACGGCGCCCCGCCGCGTTGTCGGAACACCTTCCGATGCGCCGCATCCGACGCCGTTTGCCGGTCCACCGGGGATGACGGGACGGCCCTGGGGCGGGGCGGCCTACGTCGGCTCGTACGGTTCCACCGGAAGGGGGCCGAGCGGCTCCTGCGCGTGCCCCTCGGGCGAGCAGGCGGCGAACGGGCCCTGCCGGGGGTCCATCAGGACCTTGAGGTGCGGATCTGCGTGCTGGATCCACCACGTCGTCATGCCGAGGGCCGAATCGTGCCGCAGGTGCTCCCAGGCCAGCCAGAGCGCGGACAGCCGGGCCCCCGCCTCAGGGTGCTCCCACCAGAGCGGACACCAGGTCGCGGACGTACCGTCCAGGGGGCGGCGGATCACGACCGCCAGGTAGTCGGTGACGAAGGTGAAGACGTCGGCGAAGTAGAACTCGGCCACCTGGCCGTCGGCTTCCGGCGTCGGCGTGCCGGAGACGGAAAGCGGCTCCGGCTCCGGCCTGGGCAGGGGATACAGCGCCAGCAGCGAGCCGAGGGCGTCGTCGCTGCGTCGAAGCTCCGTCAGCAGCCAGCCCAGGAGGAGGTCCTGGGACTCGGCGACCTCGGCGAAGGCGTCAGCCGCGAGGGATGCGACGATCCGCTCCCTCCACTCGTTCAACCGCCTCCTCCAGCGCTCCTCCTCGACGGCCGTCCGGGACCCCGACAGGAAGCGCGCCACCGCCCATTGGTGTTCCTTCCAGGCATCGCCATCGGCTTCGGCCGTCACCCGCGCTGCCACCCGTTGCGCGTTCTCGATCGCTTTGCTGTCCATGGAACTGATGAGCGCCTTTCGAGCCAGGTAAGGAGTTCGCTGATCATATGAGTTCAGCGTCCTGTGCCCGTGCTCCCGGCTTCGTCAGAACAGGTGCATCGCCAAGTGACCGAGGGGCAGTCCGAGTTGCCAGGCCGGGGTCCATACGCGCGCGTTCTCGTCCAGTCCCGGCGGGACGTCGGAGTGGTCGGGCCGCCCGGGGTCGAGGTTGGTGGCGAACAGCTCGGTGCTGTCCAGCCAGCGCCATGCCGCCCGGGCCAGTTCCAGGTCGGGATCCCCGCCGTCGCCGCGCTCCCGGGCCTCCTCGCCGAGCGCGAGGAACCGGGTGTGCACCCAGTCGCGCCACGGGTGTCCGTACGCCGTGAGCGACAGCCACTCGTCGAGCTGCGAGACCACCCGGATGCCGGAGAGTTCGCCGGCCGCGTCCGAGAGGTAGATCGTCAGGGCGAGCGTGTCCCGTCCCGCCTTGAACTCCAGGGTGCTGACCGGGATGAGCCGGCCCGTCCGTAGCAGTTCGTCCGCGATGTACTCGGCGTACAGCCAGGCCATGGGCACCGCGAGCCCGCCGTCACTGGTGCCGTTACTACCCTCGGGCTGCACCGTTCCACCTTCTCCCGCGCTTCGAGCGTCCCGTCGTCAGTCCTGAGCCTTCACCGAGCGGCTCGCGAAGCGGGGGATGTTTACTCAACTTGCACGCTCTGGTGCCGAAATCGACGCGTTTTATGTCCGGTCCGCATCCATTCACGGCGTTAACCGATCCGTAGCCGTGCCGCCGGCTCAGGCGCCGAGGCCGTACCCGTACCCCTGGAGGCCCTTCTTCAGGGCGCGCAGGGCGTAGTACGTGCGGGACTTGACGGTTCCGGCCGGGATGCCGAGCTCGGCGGCGGCCTCGGCCACCGAGCGGTCGCGGAAGTAGACCTGCATCAATACCTCGCGGTGCTCCGGCCCCAGGGATCCCACGGCCCGCCGGACATCGATCGCGGTGACCGATCCGGCCACCGCGTCCTGGGGCTCGGGTGCGTATTCCAGTCCCTCGGGATCCACCTCCAGCGGCCGTGACAGCCGGGCCCGGCGGGCGTCGATCGCGAGCCGCCGGGCCACCGTGAACAGCCAGGGGCGCATGGAGTCGTGCCCGCTGGACAGGGCCTCCGGGTGCTGCCAGACCCGTACGAGGGTCTCCTGTACGAGGTCCTCCGCGCGCTGGGCATCCCCTGCCGTCAGGCCGAGCAGGAATCCGAACAGGGCCCGCCCGTGGTCGCGCTGGAGTTCGGCGAGTGCCTCGGGGTCCGTGCGGGGGCGGGTGGGGGAGAGCGGCACGAGGGGCTCCTTCCGGGGCGCGTGGGGGCCTTGGAGGCGGCGACCCTTCCACCCTGACCTGCACGGAGCCGACCTGGAACCGTCCGGCCCCGGCGGTGCGCCCAAGCACCCGGGTCGTCCGCCGGGCGGCCGTGCCGGTCGGTGAACGGTCGAACGGCGCGGCGAACGGCAGGCGCGCGCATCGCCCACCGCCGGCATCGCTCGCGCGCTCCGTCGCCCGCGCGCTCCGTCAGCCGTGTCCGCCGTTCGGGTGGGCGTGCGCCCGCGCGGCGGATCCGGTCCTTGACTAACGGCGTGTAGTTATGTGGATTGCATGTGATCACATGTCAGATCATCGTATTTACGAGAGCGGGGCACATGACCACGCGAATCCGGCCGCCGGTACTCGCCCTCCTGTCGGCCGTGCTGCTGTCCGCCGCCGGATGTTCGGCCACCGGGACCTCCGCACCCGCCCGCCTCGGGGACTCCGGCGGGCCGGCCGCCCCCTCCAGCGCCGCCGGCTCACGCGCCGCCGAGGGCTTCACACTGGTCGCGAGCGGCGACGTACTGCCGCACACCTCCGTCATCCAGCACGCGGCGAACGACGCGGACGGCGACGGATACGACTTCAGGCCGATGTTCTCCGGTGTCAAGGCCGTGGTCTCCGGCGCCGACCTCGCCCTCTGCCACATGGAGACCATCTACGGGGAGGAGGGCGGGCCCTTCTCCGGCTATCCCGCCTTCACCTCGCCGCCGGAGGTCGCGGACGGGCTGAAGGATGCCGGGTACGACGGCTGCTCGACGGCCTCGAACCACACCCTCGACGACGGGGGCGCCGGGCTGCGCCGCACGCTGGACCGCTTCGACAAGGTCGGCCTGAAGCACGCCGGCTCGGCCCGTACGGCCGCCGAGGCGGCCACGGTGACCACCTACACGGCGGGCTCCGCCAAGGTGGCGCACCTCGCCTACACCTACGACACCAACGGCTACCCGCTGCCCGAGGGCCAGCCGTGGGCGGTCAACCTGATGAAACAGGACAAGATCATCGCGGATGCGCGGGCGGCCCGGAAGGCGGGGGCGGACGTGGTGCTGGTGAGCGTGCACTGGGGCACCGAATGGGAGACCGAACCGGACGGTACCCAGCTCTCGCTCGGCAAGGCGCTGACCGCCGCGGAGACCGGTGGCCGCCCCGACATCGACATGCTCCTCGGCACGCACGCGCACATTCCGCAGCCCTACGAGAAGGTCAACGGGACCTGGATCGTCTACGGCATGGGCGACCAGGTCGCGGGTGAGATGTTCAACTACACGGGCGCGCGCGACATGCGCGGCAACTACGGCTCGATCGGCCGGTTCACCTTCGCCCCGCCGGCCGCCGCAGGACAGCGCTGGCAGGTCACCAAGGCCGAGTTCGTGCCGCAGATGATGGACCTGTCCGCGGGCCGGGTCGTCCACCTGCCCGATGCCCTCGCCGAGGACCCCGGCCGCGAGGACTACGAGCGCGCCCGGGACACCATCAGCGAGGCCGTCCTCAGCCGCGGCGCCGCCAAGGACGGCCTGACCATGGGCAAGTAGACCGAGCGATCCCACGGATCCCACGGATCCCACGGATCCCACGGACCCACGGAACCCACGGACCCACGGATCCCACGGATCAGAGGCCCGCCGGCCCTCAGGCCAGCTGAGACGGATCCGGGCGCCTACGGAAACCACGATGACGGGCCGGCGGCCCGCCTTGACCAGGCGGATCGCCACCGACCCCACGATGCGGTGCCCGCCTGCTCGGACGCGCCGACCACCACCGCGTCCGCCATCCGCTCGTCCGCCGCGCCCACCGGGCCGGCCGGGGGCACCTCCCAGCGGTAGCTGGGGGGCGGGGGGCGCCGCGGAAGGTGGGGAACTGCCGGCGCACCTCGCAGATGCCCTTGGGACGCTCCGCCGACGCGCGGATCCCGGTCACCGGTCCCTCCGCGATCTCCCCGGTGGAGTCCGTCACCGGCGCGCCCGGCGCGGCGCCGCCCGCGATCACCGGCCGGACGTACACCAGGGCCGGCAGGGCGATCTGCCGCCGGGCCGGACCCGCCGCGCGGGCCGCGGCCCGC
>NZ_JBSGZP010000421.1:0-6607 GCF_053611065.1 Streptomyces sp. NPDC054840 | reverse complement strand
GCACCCCGGCCCGGAGGGCCGCCGCACCCGGGGCCGTCGGGATGCGCGACACACCCGCCGCGGCCCGGCACACTGCCGCCATGGGCCTCTTCACCGCCGCCTGCGCGGCCTACGCGTCCCTCGCCGCCTGGCTCTGGCTCACCCTCGCCCAGGGCATGTTCTGGCGGACCGACGTCCGCCTGCCGCCGCGCACGGCCCCCGTCCACTGGCCGTCCGTGGCGATCGTCGTCCCTGCCCGGGACGAGGCCGAGGTGCTGCCGCGGAGCCTGCCCTCGCTGATCGCCCAGGACTATCCCGGCGAGGCCGAGGTGATCCTCGTCGACGACGGCAGCACCGATGGCACGGGCGAGCTCGCACACCGGCTCGCCCGGGAACAGCCCGGGCTCCCGCTCACCGTCGTCTCCCCCGGCGACCCCGCACCCGGCTGGACCGGCAAGCTCTGGGCGCTCCGGCACGGCATCGGGATCGCACGCACCGCGCACGCCACCGAGCCCGACTTCCTCCTCCTCACCGACGCCGACATCGCACACGAACCGGACAGTCTGCGCGAATTGGTCGCCGCCGCGACCTCCGCCGACCTCGACCTCGTGTCCCAGATGGCCCGCCTGCGCGTGGTCGGCCTGTGGGAGCGGCTCGTCGTACCCGCCTTCGTGTACTTCTTCGCCCAGCTCTACCCCTTCCGCCGGATCAACCGGCCCTCCGCCCGGACGGCTGCCGCCGCCGGCGGCTGCGTGCTGCTGCGCACCGCGTCCGCCGTGCGGGCCGGGGTCCCCGGCTCCATCCGCCAGGCGGTCATCGACGACGTCTCGCTCGCCCGCGCGGTGCACCGCTCGGGCGGCCGGATCTGGCTGGGGCTCGCGGAGCGGGTGGACAGCGTGCGTCCGTACCCCGCGCTCGCGGACCTGTGGCGGATGGTCTCGCGCAGCGCCTACGCGCAACTTCGCCACCAGCCCCTGCTGCTGGCCGGGACGGTGGCCGGGCTGGTGCTCGTCTACCTCCTGCCCCCGGCCGCCCTGCTGACGGGTCTCGCGACCGGGAATCCGGCCATCGCCTGGGCGGGCGGCCTGGCGTGGCTGCTGATGGCCGGCACCTACCTGCCGATGCTCCGGTACTACCGCCAGCCGGCCGCGCTCGCGCCGCTGCTTCCGTTCACCGCGCTGCTGTACCTCCTGATGACCGTCGACTCGGCCGTGCAGCACTACCGGGGCCGTGGGGCGTCCTGGAAGGGCCGTACTTATGCCCGCCCCAGCGATGCCTGAAACCGTGAACTGGCGCACGAAGCAGAGTCATCCGAGGTCATCGCATTGTGACACTGTGTCAGCCCCAAGTCGGCGCAACACCCGCCCGGTGAGTACGAGTACGAACAAGATGGGGCGGAAGTGGCGAATCGTGCACGTGAACGTCAAGTGAAAGGTGAGGCCCTGACCTGCGAATATGCAGGTCAGGGCGGGGTTGACGTCACCTCGCTATGGACCCGGTGAAGTCGTGGGCTTAACTTAGGTCCCATGACCTCCCCCCGCTCCACTTATGGCGGCGGTTACTACTCCGCGCCCTCCTTCCCGGACACCCCCATCTACGACTCCCTCGTCGCCGAACGCGGCACTCCGCAGATCGCCCCGATCCGCGTACCCGCCGCCTACGAGTCCCCGAGTGCCGGATACTCGAGCGGCGGGTACCTGCCGGCTCTCGCGTCGTCGATGCCCGCGCTGCCGCCGGCGCAGCCCCAGCAGCAACAGACCTCGGGGTACGGATACCCGTACCAGCAGCAGTCGGCCCCGCAGCCGATGCCGCTGCAGCAGGCTCCGGCCCCCTACATCCCGCAGCAGCAGCCGATGGCGGCCCGCGGCGGATACATGCCGCAGCCCCAGCCGCAGCAGCCCCGCCCGGTCGCCATGGCCACCGGCTACGAGGCGATGCGTCCGGCCGCGCCGCGTCCGATGCAGGTGCCCGCACCGGTGCCGACCGCCTCGTACGAGGACCCGTACGGCCGTCCCTACCAGGGGCGCGGCTACTGACGGGGCGCTGAGACGCTGGCAGCGGAGGGGCTGGCAGGATGCCCCCATGTCTAACTTGCACGTGCAGGCGCTCCACATCCATCCCGTCAAATCGGTAGCGGGGACCGCTCCCGACGAGGTGGCCGTGGAGCCCTGGGGTCTGTCCGGGGACCGACGTTGGGCGCTGATCGATCCCGAGGGCACGGTCATCACCCAACGCCGTCATCCGCGCCTGGCTCTGGCCGCGGCCCGTCCGGTGGGCGGCGGCCGGATCGCCGTGACGGCGCCGGGCATGGCGGAGCTGTTCGTGGAGGTGCCCGAGCCCGGTCCGCTGGAGCCGGTGATGCTGTTCGGGAAGAAGGTCGAGACCGTGGCCGCGGCGACCACCGCGGCCGACTGGTTCAGCGCGTACCTCGGGGAGTCGGTACGGCTGGTGCACATGGATGATCCGGCGGTACGCCGTCCCGTGGATCCGGACTACGCCCTGCCGGGCGAGACGGTGAGCCTGGCCGACGGCTATCCGCTGCTCATCACCACGCTCGCCTCGCTGGACGCGCTCAACTCGCTGATCGCGCGGGGGGACCATCCTGAGGAGGGTCCGCTGCCGATGAACCGTTTCCGGCCCAATGTGGTGGTTTCCGGGGCCGAGGCGTGGGCGGAGGACGGCTGGCTCCGCATCGCGATCGGCGACGCCGTCTTCCGCGGCGTGCGCGAGTGCGGCCGGTGTGTCGTCACCACCACCGACCAGGAGACGGCGGAGCGGGGCAAGGAACCGCTGAAGACCCTGGCCGAGCACCGGCGGATCGGCCGGTCGCTGGCCTTCGGGCGCATGCTGGTGCCGGTGCGCGTCGGTACGGTGCGCGTCGGCGACGAGGTCCGTGTCCTCGTATGACGCCTGCGGGTGCCCGCCCGCGGCAGAGGGGACAGGAGTGACGGGAGGGGTGGGGTGGTGGTCGCGGACCGGCGACCGGCCGCCCGGATTGACACCTTCGAGGGGCTCGGCGCCCGGGCTGGAACCAACTGGCACGACCAGGCCGTTGGATCAGTCAGGACAGAGGCGCAGACAGGCGGAGACTGGCACAGGTTGGGGGAGCCGGACCGTGCGGACAGCAATGGGTGTGTGGCGTTGGCGGCGCAATCCGCTGCGCCGGCCGACCGATCTTTTCGAGGCGTGGGTGGCGTTCGCCGCGCTGGTGTGTGTCCTGGTGGTGGCTCCGGCCATCGGCTGGGTCGCGGGCCTGCAGGTGGACGGTACCCTTCAGCAGGCCGCGCACGAGCAGCGGCAGGAACGTCATCTCGTCCCGGCGGTGGTCCTGCGGCCCGCCCCGGAGCCGGCGGAGACCGCGGACCCGCCCGCGAGCGCGAGTGCGAGTGCCGACACGTCGGCGCAGCGGACGGTCCCGCACCGTACGCAGATCGTGGCCTCGTGGACCGCGCCGGACGGCAGCAGCCACGAGGGCACGGTGCCGGCCGCGGAGGAACCGCCGCGTCCCGGCGAGCGGTTCCGGATCTGGACCGACGTGCGCGGCAGGCTGGTGGGGCAGCCGCTCGACCCGTCCGCGGCCGTGTTCCACGCGGGGATGGCGGGGCTGGCCGCCGCGATCTGCGTGGCCGCACTGGTGGAGACGGTCCGGCGGCTGGTCGTACGGCGGCTCATGCATCGGCGGTACATACGTCTGGACCGGGCTTGGGCGGCGGCGGGGCCGGACTGGGGCCGCGCGGGCGCGGGCAGCTGACCTGGCAGCTCATCGGCTCCGCGCGCGCTACGGTGGAGCGGCCGGATCGGTCGCTCCAGTGACTCCGGTAGCTGCGGTGACTTCAGACTTCAGTGGCATCGGTCGTATCGGCAGCGCGAGTACGAGGGTGGGGGCACGACAGCACCATGGTTCAGGGCACGGTCCAGGTGACGCACGGCGGGACGTCGCGATGGCGGCGCCGCTCCGGTGAGTATCCGACGCTGACCGCCGCGCTCGCCGTCGCGGGCGACGGGGACGTGCTGACCATCGCCCCCGGCACCTACCGCGAGAATCTGGTGCTGGACCACGCCGTCACCCTGCGCGGACCCGAGGGCGGGGCGGGGTCGGTGCGGATCGCCCCGGTCGACGGGGTTGCGCTGACCGTGCGCGCCTCGGCCGTCGTCCAGGACCTGTATCTGGAGGGCCAGGACCGGGCGGCGCCCGCGCTGCTGGTGGAGGACGGGTGCCCCGAGCTCACCGATCTGCGGGTGAGCACCCACTCCGCCGCCGGCATCGAGGTACGCGGTTCCGGAGCCCGGCCGCTGGTGCGGCGGTGCACGGTGGAGAATCCGGCCGGTGTCGGCATCGCCGTACTGGACGGCGGCGGCGGGGTGTTCGAGGAGTGCGAGGTCGTGGCCGCCGGGCAGAACGGCATCTCCGTGCGCGGCGGCGGGCGGCCCAGGCTGGAGCGCTGCCGCGTCCACCACGCCACGGGCGCGGGCATCGGGGTCACCGGCGAGGGCTCCGGGCTGGAGGCCCTGGGCTGCGAGGTGTACGAGGTCAAGGGCGCCGGGGTACAGATCGCCGCGCGCGCCACGGCCCGGCTCACCGACTGCTCGGTGCACCGCACTTCGGCCGACGGGGTGACGCTCGACACCGACGCGGTGCTCACGCTGGCCGGCTGCGACATCCACGACATTCCGGAGAACGCGGTCGATCTGCGGTCCCGTTCGGTCCTCACCCTCAGCCGCACCACCGTGCGCCGCTTCGGCCGCAACGGTCTGTCCGTGTGGGACCCGGGCACCCGCGTGGACGCCGAGTCCTGCGAGATCCACGACAGCACGGGTGACTATCCCGCGGTGTGGATCAGTGACGGGGCCACGGTCTCCCTCGACTCCTGCCGGGTGCACGACGTGCCGGACGCGCTGTTCGTCCTCGACCGCGGATCGCGCGTCGACGTCGTCGACAGCGATCTGTCCCAGGTGCGCAACACCGCCGTCTCCGTGAGCGACGGGGCCACCGCCCAGCTCGACGACTGCCGGATCCGCGAGGCGGCGACCGGGGCCTGGTTCCGCGACCACGGCAGCGGCGGCACGCTCGCCGGCTGCACCATCGACGCCGTACAGACCGGTGTGATCGTCACCAAGGGAGCCGACCCCACCCTGGAGCGGTGCACGGTCACCTCCCCCGCCGAGGCCGGCTTCTACGTGTCCGCCGGCGGCCGGGGCACCTTCACGGCCTGCCGGGTGACCGGCAGTTCGGGGTTCGGCTTCCATGTCATGGACGGCTGCCGCACCACGCTGGCGCGCTGCCACACCGAGCGCTGCGCCCGCGGGGGCTACGAGTTCCCGGAGGACGGGCCGACCGCCGAGGGGTGCACCGGCGACGAGTCCGGCGCGCGTCTCACGGACCGGCCCGCTCCGGGCGGCGCGCTCGCCGAGGCGCGGGCGGGTATCCGTACGGCCACCGGGACGCAGGGCCCCGTGGCGCGGCCGGCGCAGACGCCACCGCATTCCGTACCGCGGCCCACGGACGGCGCGCAGGACGGTCCGGCCGCTCCCGCGCCGGGTTCGGGCGAGATGCTGCGCCGGCTCGACGCACTGGTGGGCCTGGACAGCGTCAAGGGCGAGGTGCGGGCGCTCACCGACATGATCGAGGTCGGCCGGCGGCGGCAGCAGGCGGGCCTGAAGGCCGCCTCGGTGCGCCGGCACCTGGTCTTCACCGGCTCCCCCGGAACCGGCAAGACCACGGTCGCCCGGCTGTACGGGGAGATCCTGGCCTCGCTCGGGGTGCTGGAGCGCGGGCACCTGGTCGAGGTGTCCCGGGTGGACCTGGTCGGCGAGCACATCGGATCCACGGCGATCCGTACGCAGGAGGCCTTCGACCGGGCGCGCGGTGGGGTGCTGTTCATCGACGAGGCGTACGCGCTGGCGCCGGAGGACTCGGGCCGCGACTTCGGGCGCGAGGCGATCGACACGCTGGTGAAGCTGATGGAGGACCACCGGGACGCGGTGGTCGTGATCGTCGCCGGCTATACGGCCGAGATGGAACGCTTCCTGACGGTGAATCCGGGAGTGGCCTCACGGTTCTCCCGGACCATCACCTTCGGCGACTACGGGCCCGAGGAGCTGCTGCGGATCGTGGAGCAGCAGGCGGAGGAGCACGAGTACCGGCTCGGGGACGGTACGGCGCAGGCGTTGCTGACGTACTTCGCGGAGCTGCCCAAGGGCCCGGCCTTCGGCAACGGCCGCACGGCCCGCCAGACCTTCGAGTCGATGGTGGAGCGGCACGCGGGCCGGGTGGCCCAGCTGACGGAGCCCAGTACGGACGAGCTCACCCTGTTGTTCCCGGCGGATCTGCCGGCCCTGCCCGCTCCTTGCTGACCGGGAGCCGCTGACCCGGTAGGCCGGCGCGTGCGGCGACGTCCAACCGGGCGAGCAGGTCGTGGCGTTCGGCGGCGAATGCCGGATCGGCCTGGTAGTCGCCGTGGCCCAGGATCGGGGCGGGCAGCGGATGGCGGGCGCGGCGCCCGTAGGCGAGCGGGTCGGCGAGCGGGCCGCGGTCCACGTGCTGCCCGGCGCCGGGCAGCGCCGGGCCACCGATGGGGTCGGTGGCCCGCCAGAGGTTGCGCCAGCAGTCGACCTCGCGGTGCAGGGC
>NZ_JBSGZP010000420.1:0-6619 GCF_053611065.1 Streptomyces sp. NPDC054840 | reverse complement strand
GGGCCGGGCAGGAGCCGGGCTGCCAGGCCGAGCCGAGCCGAGCCGGGCGGAGCCGCCAGCCCGCCCGCCCGCCAGCCGGGCCGGGCTGGTGCCGGGCGGGTGCCGGGCGGAGTTGCCGGCCCGGGGCCCCCTTGGATCCGAAGGACCGAACATGGTTAAATTTGGACTAACTTACAGAACGAGTCGTATCGTTCAATTGCCTGTGCCGCCCGACCGCCGGCCGGTGCGTACCACCTCGACGAACGAGAAGATAAATGGGACAGAAGAGGAACCTCCAGCAGGTGTCGGACCGTTTCGGCACACACACCCGGGACCTTGACGCACGCGAGCGGATCCTCTCCATGACCTTGCGCATGCTGGCCCGCGACGGCTACTCCAAGCTGACCATCGGCGGAGTCGCCACCGAGGCACGCGTCGGGAAAGCCACGATCTACCGGTCCTGGCCCAACAAACCGGCCCTCGTCCTGGACGCCGTACGCGAGGAACTCCCCGCCATACCCGACCAGGACACCGGCGACAGCAAAGCCGAACTGATCGCCGTCGCCCACGCCCTGGCCGACCTGTACTGCTCACAGAAAATACGACACGCGCTCCCCGCACTCCTGACCGACGTCGCGGACGACACAGGCCTACGGCACTACCTCACCGAAAACCTGATCGAGGGCCGCAAAGCATCCTCCCACCAAGTCCTGTCCCGAGCGGTGGACCGCCAACTCCTGCCACCCGACACCGACATCTCACTCGTCCTGGACTCCTGGGCCGGAACCATCCTCTTCCGCAGCCTGTTCTTCGAGGAAAACCTCGACGACGACACCGTCCACCGCATGGTCGAAGCCACCCTCACCTCCCCACCCCGCCTCCCCACCACCTAACACCCCCAACCCACCCCACGCACCGACCCCACCCACATCCTCGACGAGGGAACGGACGGGGTCGTTACGAAGGCAGGTTGCAGGCCAGGCCTATGATCCGGCCGTGGCGAAAAATCGAACCCCCTGAAATCCTGGTCCAGCTCCAACGCGCATCCGATGAGGCGCACGCCGCCGTCCGTGACAACCCCTCCCCGGAGGCGTGGGAGACCTGGCGGGAACGGGCAGCCGAAGTGCAGGCGGCGGTGACCCTCTACGCGGCGGAGGCCGGAGAGTTGCGGAATGCCGTGGAGGCTGCCGTGAAGAAGGCCGTGCGGTATCCCGAGTCGGCCGGCTAGTAGCAGGGCGGCCACGGCCGATGCGGGCCGTGCCGGCCATCGAGGCGATCACCACCGCTCGGCGCCGTCGGACACCGTGGGCAGGGCGCCGCCCGTCACGGCGGCGCGGTGACCTCCACGCTCCCCCTACGGCGCGCACCTCGGTGCCGCCGCAGTCGGCAGCGTGTCCCACGGCCGGTCCCGCTCCGCTGGGTCGACGGGGTGATCCCACCGCAGCTGCCCGCGGTCCACTCGGCGCCGTACCGCACAGCACATCCGCGGACTCCGGCGGCCACTCCCCGGGTCCTGATCGTCCATGGCCGGGAGCGGTGGCTCGTCCCTCGGGGCCCTCCGTGTCAGGCCACCAGCTCGTAGATGCTCCGCGCCGTCAGCCACAGGCCGGCGAGCAGGGAGAGCGCGACGATCAGCTGCTCCAGCCAAAGCGGCCGACAAGCCCGCCGGAAGCATTTGGGTAAAATATTACAAATAGAGCTGAATGATGCCCCTCGCTCTCCTTCACACATCAGGGAGCGCAAGCGATGGATCCTTGGCTGATCTGGTTGATCACCGCAGTTGTGCTGGGCGTGGCGGAGGTCTTCACGCTCACCGCAGCCCTCGGGTTGCTCGGCGGCGCCGCGCTGATCGCTGCCGCGGCCGCAGCAGTCGGCGTCCCGCTCGGGTGGCAATTCGTCGTGTTCGCGGTCGCGGCGACGGTCGGCGTCGCGTTCGTGCGGCCGGCCGCCCGCCGCCTCCTCATTCCGTCACCAGGTGAACGCTTCGGCGTCGACGCCCTGGTCGGTGGATCCGCGTACGTCACCAGCGAAGTGACGGCCCACAGCGGCCGGGTCCGCATCGGCGGTGAGGAGTGGTCCGCCTGCGCCTACGACGAGACCCTGGTGATTCCTCCCGGCGCGACCGTCGACGTCATAGAGATCAAAGGCACCACTGCGCTCGTCTATCCCCGGGAGTGACCATGGAAGCATCGGCGTTCCTCATCGTCGGCCTTCTCCTCGCGGTGTTCGCGGTCTTCACCGTGATCCGCGCGGTCCGCATCGTCCCTCAGGCCCGCGCCCGCAACGTCGAACGCCTCGGCCGCTACCACCGCACCCTCAAGCCCGGGCTCAACGTCGTCATCCCCTACATCGACCGGGTCTACCCGGAGATCGACCTGCGCGAGCAGGTCGTCTCCTTCCGGCCTCAGCCGGTCATCACGGAGGACAACCTGGTCGTCGAGATCGACACCGTCCTGTACTTCCAGGTCACCGACCCCCGCGCGGCTGCCTACGAGATCGCCAACTTCCTCCAGGCAGTGGAACAGCTGACCGTCACCACTCTGCGCAACGTCGTCGGGTCCATGGACCTGGAGAAGACGCTGACCTCCCGGGACACGATCAACAACCAGCTTCGCGGTGTGCTCGACGACGCCACCGGCAAATGGGGGCTCAGGGTCAACCGGGTGGAGATCAAGGCCATCGACCCCCCGCAATCCATCAAGGACGCGATGGAGAAGCAGATGCGCGCCGAGCGGGACAAGCGGGCTGCCATCCTCGGAGCGGAGGGACAGCGCCAGTCCCAGATCCTCACGGCGGAAGGCGACAAACAGGCAGCGGTCCTGCGCGCCGAAGGCAACCGCACCGCCGACATCCTCAAGGCCGAGGGCCAGTCCCGCGCCATCGACGAGGTGTTCCAAGCCGTCCACCGAAACGATCCCGACCCGAAATTGCTCGCCTACCAGTACCTCCAGACGCTCCCCCAGCTTGCGCAGAGCCCCGGCAACACGTTCTGGGTGATACCCGGCGAGGTCACCTCCGCCCTCCACAGCGTCTCCCGCGCGTTCACCGAAGCCCTGCCCCAGTCCACCGCCACGCGTGCGGCACCTTCCGACGACCCGGCCGTCCAGGCGGCGAACGACGCGGCCAAGGCGGCCGAAGCCGCTGCGGAGGCCCTCGCCGACGCTGCGGAAGCGGACGGTCAGTCCGGAGGCCCGGCGCGGCAGATCCTCCGGGCGGGCGGCGATGCCGGCGCGACGTCAGGGTCCGGGCCGTCGGACGACGACCTCTGAGAACAAACCCTTTGCCGAGGAACCGATGGTCCGGTTAAATTCGCCCAAGCCGTCCATGTCCTTTCGGGCCGGCTCTGTCGACGAGGAGGTGTGGAGCACATGCGCACGAGTGCCCAGCAGGTGAGCCCGCGTACCCACCCTTGCCACCTCCTCACGACGGAGACACCTTGTCGCTTCGCATCACCCCGCTGACCGACCCCGCCCACGGGGCGCACAGCCGACGCCTTGCATGGCTGGCATCCGACGCCGATTCCATCCCGGTTGGGACGGCCTTTCTGCGCCTGTTCGATGGCGGACAAGAGCATTTGGCCGAACTGACCCTCCACGTCCATCCCGCGGAGCGCCGCGTGGGCGTCGGCTCCAGACTCCTCGACACCGCCGTCGCCGCCGCCCGGGACAACGCCCGACGCTGCGTCAGCGCGCAGGCCGAGGTCGGATCTCCCGGCCATCACTTCCTGCCGGCCCAAGGCTTCCGCAAGGTGCTCACCTTGACATTCGCCCGCTTGCCACTGGCCGATGCGGACCGCACCGCCCTCGCCGAGGTCATCGAGCGTTCGCACCCCGGCTATCGGCTGGCGTCATGGCAGGGAACCGTCCCCGACGACCTCGCCCAGACGTTCGCCGCCTCACGTCGCGCCATGGACGACATGCCCATGGAAGACACCGACCACGGCACCGTTACCTGGGACGTGGACCGGGTCCGGGCCGCAGCGAAGGCCGTTCAAGACCGCGGAGACCATCTGCACACGGTCGTCGCCATCGACACGACCGACGACTCGATCGCCGGGTTCACCGAACTCGTCGTCCCCGGGAACGGCACGGGTGATGGCCAGCACTACGGCACCGGGGTGCTGCCCGAGCACCGCGGACACGGCCTCGGGCGATGGATGAAGGCCGAGTCGATCCGACAAGCCCAGGGGCGTTATCCAGACCTCGGCGGCCTCCTGACCGACACCGCCGACAGCAACACGCACATGAGACGCATCAGCGACCGCCTCGGCTACGTGCCCACACACACGACAGTCCACTATCAGCTCGACCTGTAGAGATGAGACGACGGGCCGGACCTGGGCATCACCTGGTCCGGCCCGTCGGCACTTTCACAACAGGCCCGAGTGGCGAGTGGTCCCGGTCCTCAAGGGCGCGGCGGCAGGCGGCGGTTGGCCGAGCAGAGAACTTCGCCGTCACCCTCGGCGCCCGCCCGCACCGGACAGCGCCCTAGCCATCCTGACCTGCGGCGAGTGGGTGAGCCCCTTCAGGCTTCGATGTACACCACGATCGTGATGGTCCGCAGGGCGGTCACGTAGTAGATCACCCGTACCCCGTCGATCTCGTCCGCGTAGTCGCGCAGCAGGGTGCCGGGTACTTCGGTGCCCAGTTGGGGGTTGACGCTGATGGCTACGATCGCGCGGTCCAGGCGGTGCGTCTCGTTCGCCGTGAGCTTGGCCAGCTGGGTGAGGGCGGGCTCCACCATGACGACGCGCGAGCGGCGGACCGAGGGGTCAGGCGACACGGGGCTGCCCGTCCGCGAGGCGGGCGAGGTGGGCGTCGCGGGCGGTCTCCCACAGCATGCCGGTCTCCGGGGCGGGGTAGCCGTGGGCGGCGATGTCTTCCAGCACCGAGGCGAGGACGTCGACCTTCGCCCGCTGGTCGGCCGCGTACGCGAGGACGGACGCGGCAGCATGCTCGTCGAGGGGCAAGCGATCGGGCACGGGCGCCGTGGCCGGCTGCTGACTCATCCGGGACTCCTGCACTGTCATCTGGCGTGGTGTCACCACGGTATCGCCCGGCCCGCGAACCAGGAGCCGCTCCGGCAAAACCGGGAACCGACAGCGCCGATGTCGTGGTGCGCGTCCCCATCCGTCCCGCGCGGTCAGGGGCAAACAAGGCCTTGGAGCGGGTCGCCCCGAGCCCGGTGGCCACGGATGGTCCTCGGAGCCCTTGACCGAGTTCACGTAACGCCTGCGGAAATCAGCACATTCCGGGTTGTTCAACCCTATGGTGGCCTGGTGAACGGCCATCAGCGAGTGCGCGATGACGAGGGGAGCGCGACCCGGGTCCTCGCGCTGTCGGACGGTGTCTTCGCCATCGCGATGACGCTGCTGGCGCTGGACATCTCCCTGCCCGGCGAACTGGACCCGGCCGGTTTCGAAGAGGCGCTGAGGGAGGTGATTCCGAACCTGTGGGCGTACGCCCTCAGCTTCGTGGTCATCGCAGCGTTCTGGCGGGGCCACCATCAGGTCTTCCGCTACGTGCGGGAGGTGGACGGGACGGTCCTCAAGCTCGGGCTGCTGAACCTGGGGCTGATCGCCCTGATGCCGTTCCCCACCACGCTGCTGGCCGAGTACGGGGACCGACCGCAGTCGGTGGCGGTCTACTCCGGCGCTGTCGCGGCCATCGGGGCCGCACAGCTCGCGCTGACGGTCGTGCTGTGGAAGCGCCCCTGGCTCAGCAGTACGGCGATGCCCGATCCCGTGGCGCGCAACGATGTGCTCGATCTGGCGTCGATGGTGCTGGTCTTCGCCGTAGCCGTGCCGCTGGCCTTCGTCTCCCCGACGGCCGCGCAGCTGTGGTGGGCGGCGCTCATTCCGGCGAAGGTGGTGCTGGGGCAGCGGGGCAAGCGCCTGCGGGCGGCCACCCAACCGTCTCGCGACTCGGGCGGCTGAGGCGTCCAGGCACGGTGTGAAACGCCGTTCGAGGAAAGACGGGTGTCGCGCCTCAGGGGGTCCCGCAGGCGCGGCTCCTACGTTCGGCTGCCATGACGTACGTACCGGTGATCGCGCTGCCGGCTCCACCCGCCCACCACCCTCGCCGGGCTCGGCGGAGGGCCGGGGCCGGGCCGTGCCGACCGCCGGGTCACCGAAGAGGGCGCGCCGACGCGCCCTCTGCCCTGTGGCCGGGCAGGTCACCGGTCCACGCCACCGCGTCTACTCGCCAGCGTGGACCGGGCCTTGGGGGTGGTGCCGGATCAGGCGTTGAGGCAGGTGTTGCCGAATGACGGGTTCAGCAGCCCGATGATGCTGACGGTGTTGCCGCAGGCGTTGACCGGGATGTGGATGGGCACCTGGATGAGGTTGCCCGAGCCCACGCCCGGCGAGTACGCGGCCACACCCCGCGCATCCGCGTCGGCGGAGGCCACCGACGCGCCGCCGATCACCACCGCACCGGCTGCCAGTGCCACGGCCAGACCTCGTCGCACACGAACCATGTGAACTACCTCCAGAAAGGGTGCCTCGGCTGCGCGGAGAGCCCGCACGGCCGGCGCGGGAGCCGGAGCCTTCCGGCTTCCCGTGCACGGCGTCTTCGCCGCGGGCCGCCCGCGGGTTTGGCCACCACGGCCCAGTTCCCCCGAACGGGGCAGTCCCGAGCGG
>NZ_JBSGZP010000419.1:0-6620 GCF_053611065.1 Streptomyces sp. NPDC054840 | reverse complement strand
GTCCGGGGCCGTGCAGCGCAAGGCGGAGGGGCGCCCGTGTACCGGAGTACTCGGGCGCCCCGACAACGCGGCGAGGCGCGGTGCCAGACGCCGCAGGCCAGGCGGGACTTTTACGACGCGCCCTAAGCGTCCAGCGCGGCCCGCAGGCTCATCGTGTAGAGCTCGGTCCCGGCGTCGTCGGACAGCTTCACCTGCTCGACGCCGCCTTCCAGCAGGTCCTTCCAGTACTCCCCGATCCAGGACTCCGCGTCCCCCTGCGTGGTGAACTCCTCCGGTACCACCGACGGGCTCGTCTCGGTGCCGTCGGCCGTCTCGAACCGCCACGTCCACGCCATGTCCGCCTCCGTTGCTCGCACGCTTCCTGTCCTGAGTGTGCCCGCAGAGTAACCGGGCGCGCAGCAGTCTCGGCGACGCGGGAGGATCATCCTGTGGAACTCACTCTGCTCGGCACCGGAACACCCGAGGGCCTGCCCCGCCCCGGCTGCCCCTGTGCGGCCTGCGCGGTGTCCGTCGGCACGCGCTCCCGCGCCGCCACGGCCGTTCTCGTCGACGGGGCACTGCTGCTGGACCTGACCCCCGGGGCGGTACTGGCGGGCGCCCGGGCCGGGCATTCGCTGGCCGGGGTGCGGCAGGTGCTGCTGACCCACCCGCACGACGGTCCCGCGGTCGAGCTGCCGCCCGGGCTGCCGGCCGCCGGGCGGGTGCCGGACGGGCGGGAGCTCGCGGTGATCTCCGGGCACCGGGTGCGGGCGGTGCCGATGGACGCGCCGGGGACCGGGTACGAGGTGACCGGCCCGGACGGCGTCCGGCTGCTGTACCTGCCGCCGGGCGGAGCCCCGGCCGGAGTCGCCGGGCAGCCTGGGCGGAGCCCGTACGACGTGGTGCTCATGGACGTGTCGGGCCGGCCCGAGGCGCTGGCGCGGCTGCGGGCGAGCGGCGCCGTCGGCCCGGGCACGGACGTGATCGCCGTTCACCTGGACCACGACACCCCGCCGGGCCGGGAGCTGGAGCGCCGGTGCGCGGCGGCCGGGGCCCGGGCGGTGCCGGACGGGACGACCGTGGTCGTCGGGGAGTACGCGGTGGTGCCGGAGCTGCCGCGCCGGACCCTGGTGCTGGGCGGGGCCCGCTCCGGCAAGTCCGTGGAGGCGGAGCGGCGGCTGGAGTCCTTCCCCGAGGTGGTCTACGTGGCCACCGGCGGCACCCGGGACGGCGACGCGGAATGGGCCCAGCGGGTCGGCCTGCACCGGGAGCGCCGGCCGGGGAGCTGGCGGACGGTGGAGACGTGCGAGCTCGTCCCGCTGCTGGCCGCCGACGGGCCGGCGCTGCTGATCGACTGCCTGGCGCTGTGGCTGACGGACGCGATGGACCGGGCCGGGGCGTGGGACGACGCGGTGTGGGCCGGCGGCGGGCGGCGTCAGCTCGCCGAGCGGACCGCCGAGCTGGTGGCGGCCGTGCGCGCGACCCGCCGTCCCGTGGTGCTGGTCAGCAACGAGGTCGGCTCGGGCGTCGTCCCGGCGACCTCCTCGGGGCGCCGCTTCCGGGACGAGCTGGGCCGGCTGAACGCGGCCGTCGCGGGCGAGTGCGAGCACGTACTCCTCGTCGTCGCGGGCCTGGTGACGGTCCTCAAGGAATAGCCGGGGACAGCACCGGCGCGGCGCGGCGAGGAGGAGCCCGACGGCCGGTCCGCCGACGGGTGTTCCGCCGTTCCGCGACCGGGCCGGAACAGGTCGTCCAAGGCCTGAGGGAGGGCCTTACCGGCTGTACGCTCTGGCAGATGAGCACGCTGAATCTCGACGACTTCTCCGATCTGATCGAGCGCCCCGACGGGGGCGTCCGGCGTGACGCCGAGGAACGCCGTGAGCGCCTCGCCGTCCCGCCCGGCGCGCTGGGCCGGCTCGACGAACTCGCCGAGTGGCTCGCCGCCGCGCAGGGTCGGGTTCCGGTCAAGCCGATCGAGCGCCCGCGCGTGGTGCTGTTCGCCGCCGACCACGGGATCGCCGCCGAGGGCGTCTCCGCCCGGGCCGCGTCCACCGGCCACGAACTGGTGCGGGCCGTCCTCGAAGGCGCCAGCCCCGTCGCCATCCTGGCCGGCCGGCTCGGCGCCACCATACGGATCGTCGACGCCGGGCTCGACTGCGATCCCGCGCTGCTCCCCGCGGACGTGGCCGGGCACCGGGTCCGGCGTGGCAGCGGCCGGATCGACGTGGAGGACGCGCTGACGGTCGAGGAGGCCGAGGCCGCGGTGCGGCTCGGGATGCGGATCGCCGACGAGGAGGCCGACTCCGGAACGGATCTGGTCGTCCTCGGCGACCTGAGCGTGGGCGGGACCACGGTCGCCGCGACCCTCGTCGCCGCACTGTGCGGAACCGACGCCTCGGTGGTCACCGGCCGCGGCGGACGGCCCATCGACGACCTGGCCTGGATGCGCAAGTGCGCGGCGATCCGCGACGCGCTGCGCCGGGCCCGCCCGGTCCTCGGCGACCAGGTGGCGCTGCTGGCCGCCGTCGGCGGTGCGGACGTGGCCGCCATCACCGGATTCCTCCTCCAGTGCGCGGTGCGCCGTACTCCCGTCATCCTTGACGGTGTCGTTTCGGCCGCGTGCGGGCTGGTGGCCCAGCGGGCCGCGTTCCGGGCTCCCGACTGGTGGCTGGCCGGACAGGCCAGCGGCGAGCCGGGCCAGACGAAGGCACTTGACCGAATGGCGCTCAACCCCGTGCTCGATCACGGCGTCACAGTAGGTGAAGGTACCGGGGCATTGCTGGCTCTCCCCCTCGTCCAGGCGGCCGCCGCACTCGCGGCGGAACTCCCGGCGCGGGCGGTGGAGGAGCCGACGGAATGAGCCGCCGGGGCCCCCGGTCCTGACCAGGCCGTGGCCCCCGACCGCACAATCACGGACAGCTGCGCCCCATATGATCGCTTTTTATGGGAGAGGTCCGTTTGACCAGCGCAGAGACCGACCGCACCGCCGTACCGGCGACCGGTCCGTCAGCCGGCAGGAAAGCAACCGGCGGCGGCCCCGCCGGCAGGGCGGCGGGCAACGGCCGGGAGACCGGCCGCGGGAGCGCGCGTTCACGGCACGGCGCCGCGTTCGCGGTGTGGTACCTGCGCGCCGTCACCTTCATCAACTTCCTCAGTGCGGTGTGGGTTTCGCTCGGGCAGGACCTCAGACGGCACAGCGTCGAGGACTTCTACACCCCGTACATGCTCACCGCGGGGTTCGCCTCCGGGCTGTTCACGCTGCTGCTCGCGGTCACCCTCGGCCGCCGCAAGCGGGCCTCCTGGATCCTCAACCTCGTCCTCAGCGGCCTCCTGGCCCTGCTGCTCGCCTACGCGCTCTCCACTCACGAGGAGATCCGCCAGCACGCGCAGAACTGGGTCTCCCTGGCCCTGACGGCCGGCTTCACGGTCGCCCTGCTGCTGGGCCGCCGCGAGTTCTACGCCAAGGGCGACCGGTCCAACCCGGCGCTCGCCAGCACCGTCGCCGCCGTCGGCCTGCTGCTCACCTCGCTGGTCGCGGCCCTGCTCGTCGGCGCCACCAACACCTCCCCGCTGAGCTCCGAGGCCTCCTTCCCGGAGCGCTGGTGGTACGGGGTGATGCGGCTGATCACCCTGGCCCCCGGCGAGTGGGCCTCCGAGGCGATCACCACGCCCGGCTGGGTGGACGTCTGCGTCAACGTCATGTCGATGCTGCTGCTGCTCGCCGTGCTGTTCGCCGCCTTCCGCTCGCGCCGCGCCGTCGACCCGATCAGCGAGGAGGACGAGGAGCGGCTGCGGGCGCTGCTGGCCCGGCAGGGCGACCGCGACTCGCTCGGCTACTTCGCGCTGCGCCGCGAGAAGTCCGTCATCTGGTCCCCCACCGGCAAGGCCGCCGTCACCTACCGCGTCGTCGGCGGGGTCTCCCTGGCCTCCGGCGACCCGATCGGCGACCCCGAGGCCTGGCCGGGCGCCATCGATCCGTGGCTGGCCGAAGCCCGCGAGCACGGCTGGGTGCCGGCCGTGATGGGGGCGAGCGAGGAGGCGGGACAGATCTACGCCCGGCACGGCCTGGACGCCCTCGAACTCGGGGACGAGGCGATCGTCGAGACCGCCGAGTTCACCCTGGAGGGCCGCGCCATGCGGACCGTCCGGCAGGCCTTCAACCGCGTCAAGCGGGCCGGGTACACCGTCCGCATCCGCCGCCACGACGACATCCCGGCCGCCGAGATGGCCGAGCTGGTGCGCCGCGCCGACGACTGGCGCGACGGCGCCACCGAGCGCGGCTTCTCCATGGCGCTGGGCCGGCTGGGTGATCCCGCGGACGGCCAGTGCGTGATGCTGGAGTGCACCGACGGCAACGGCGAGCTGCGGGCCGTGCTGTCCTTCGTACCGTGGGGACCCAGGGGTCTGTCGCTGGATCTGATGCGCCGGGACCGGGACTCCGAGAACGGCCTGATGGAGTTCATGGTCATCGAACTCCTCGAACGCTCCAAGGAGATCGGGGTCACCCAGGTCTCGCTCAACTTCGCGATGTTCCGGTCCGTCTTCGAGCGCGGGTCCAGGCTCGGCGCCGGTCCGGTGCTGCGGATGTGGCGCTCGCTGCTCAGCTTCTTCTCCCGCTGGTGGCAGATCGAGTCCCTCTACCGGGCCAATGCCAAATACCGGCCGATCTGGGAACCGCGGTTCATGCTCTTCGAGAAGAGTTCGGACCTGCTGCGGATCGGTGTCGCGGCCGGACGGGCCGAAGGCTTCCTGGAGGCCCCCGGCCTTCCGAAGTGGCTGCACCGCAGACACCTGGAGACCCGCCGTTGACAGCGTGGAACAGCTCCCCACTCCGGCAGTTCGCCCGCCGTGAGTGGGGACCCATGGGCTGGACCGTCCGGGACGCGCTCGCCCGCGACAGGTGGCGGGCGATCCCGATGACCATCGGGGCGGTCTGTCTGACCTCGGTCTTCCAGATCGTGCAGAACACCTCCTGGGGGTTCCAGCCGGTCCAGAACCTCGGATCGGTCAAAGCCGCCGACCCGCTCGGACCGGCCCTCCTGCGCACCCCGCTGTCCCTGTTCGTCCCCGCCCTGGACCTGCCGGTCTGGGGGGCGCTCGCGCAGATCCTGCTCGTCTTCGGCATCGCCGAGATCTGCATCGGCTGGTGGCGCACCCTGCTGATCGGCTACGTCGCCACCCTCGCCGGGACCACGTACGCGCGGATCGGTCTCGCGCTCGGGCCGGAGCACCCCCTCGGCCTGCCGGTGTCCGACCGGATCGTCAACGACACCGGGCCCTCGGCGGCGGTGGTGGGGCTGGCCATCTACCTCTGCTGGCGCCACCGGGCGTACCTGACCGGCGCCCTCGTGATCGTGGCGATGATCGGCGAGGTGCTGATCAAGGACAACCTGGCCGGCAAGGAGCACCTGGCGGCCATCACCGCCGTCATGGCGGTGTGCGTGGTGCGGGCGCGCTGGGGGCCGGTGCGGGCGCGCGTCCCGCTGGGGCCCCACCCTCCGCCGTAGGGGGCGCCGACGGATGAGGCCGTACGGTATCCGGGTGACGACAGACCTCGGGCCGTTCGCCCCCACCCGGCAGTGGATGCGGGCCCATCCGCTCGCCACCGATGCCGTGCTGGCGTTCGGGGCGTTCGTCGCCATGGTCGTCGGCTCCTTCGCCGATCCGCACGGGCCGCACGGGCCCACCTTCGGGACGCGCACCCCCGAGCCGTTCTCGCTGCTGCTGATGCTGCTCGGCGCGGCCGCCCTGGTGTTCCGGCGCCGGCAGCCGCGCGCCGTGCTCGCTGTGACCTGCGGGCTGTCCCTGCTGGAGCTGACCACCGGGGAGCCGCGGGCGCCCGTCGCCATGTGCACGGTGATCGCTCTGTACACGGTGGCCTCCCACACCGACCGGCCGACGACCTGGCGGATCGGGCTGCTCACCATGGCGGGCCTGACGGGCGTCGCCATGCTCGCCGGGCCGCTGCCCTGGTACGCGCAGGAGAACCTCGGGATCTTCGCCTGGACCGGGATGGCCGCGGCCGCCGGGGACGCCGTACGCAGCCGGCGGGCCTTCGTCGACGCCATCCGGGAACGGGCCGAGCGCGCCGAGCGGACCCGGGAGGAGGAGGCCAGGCGGCGGGTCGCCGAGGAGCGGCTGCGAATCGCCCGGGACCTGCACGACGTGGTGGCCCATCACATCGCCCTGGTCAACGTGCAGGCCGGAGTGGCCGCGCACGTCATGGACAAGCGCCCGGACCAGGCCAAGGAGGCGCTGGCGCACGTACGGGACGCCAGCCGGTCGGCGCTGAACGAACTGCGGGCCACGGTCGGGCTGCTGCGGCAGTCCGGCGACCCGGAGGCGCCGACGGAGCCCGCGCCGGGGCTCGGCGTCCTGAACGAGCTGGTGGACACCTTCCGGCACGCCGGGCTGCCGGTGCAGGTCATCGTCCAGCTGGACGGGGCGGCGGGGCCGCTGCCGGCGGCCGTGGACCTGGCGGCGTACCGGGTGATCCAGGAAGCACTGACGAACGTACGCAAGCACGCGGGGCCGGGGGCGAAGGCGGAGGTGAGCGTTGTCCGGGTGGGGCCGTCGGTGGAGGTGACGGTCCTGGACGACGGCGGCGAGTCGGCGGACCCGGCGCCGGAACCGGCCGACCC
>NZ_JBSGZP010000418.1:0-6631 GCF_053611065.1 Streptomyces sp. NPDC054840 | reverse complement strand
GAAGGACTCCGGCCCGCCGCTCTCGCCGGTCCCGGTCAGCTGCCAGGTCAAGGCACCGGCGATCTGGTGGATCAGCAGATGCTCCCGACCGCCGGTCCGCCCGGCCCGGACGGCGTCCACGCCGACGCCGGGGGCGGCGGTCCCGGCCGTCTCCACCCGGTCCAGCCGGACGGACAGGCCTGTCAGCGCGGCCAGTTCGGTGGTGAACCGGTCCACCTGCGCCGGGCACACCGTGCCACCCGCGGGACCCGCCCCGGCGCCGTCGTCATCATCGGTGCCATCGGCTTCGCCGGTGTCGTCGACGTCGCCGAACGCCGGGTTGTCGTACTCGGGCCACAGCACACCCGGCGCCCGGTCCAGGTGGACCGAGAGGAACAGGACGATCTCCCGCAGGTGCGGGGCCTCCCGTTCGCAGGCTTCATCCGGCATGTCCATCACGCGCCCCTCTTGTTCGGCGGCTCCACAGCTCCCATCCCAGCAGCATGCGACACGCCCGCCGCCCGCGACAGACACGAGAACGCGTGACACCAGGTCAGGAGGGCTGTACCGCGCCGTCCGCCTCGCCCTCCAGGTCCAGCAGACCGCGCGCGGCGGCGGCCACACCCGCCTGGAAGCGACTGCCCGCACCCAGCTCCTGCATGATGTCGGCGATGTGGCGCCGGGCCGTGCGCAGCGACATGCCCAGGCGCCGGGCTATGGCCTCGTCCTTCAGCCCGGCCGCGAGCAGCCGGATGATCGTCTCGTGGATCTCCCGGGCCACCTCTTCGAGCCCCTGGCCCGCGGCGGCCGAGAACGGCGAGGCCAGGTCCCAGGTCTGGTCGAAGATGTTGCACAAGTACGCGACGGTCGACGGCTCGCGTATCACCACGGCGCCCCAGCTGCCGTCGGCGACCGGTATGAAGGCCAGTTCCCGGTCGAAGGCGATGAGCCGGCCGAACAGTTCGTGCGCGGTACGGTACTGCGCCCCCAGTGCCGAGGTGGCCGCGACATAGGCCTGGCTCGGCCCGTTGAAGCGGGCCGTGTGGTGGTAGAGGGTCCGCATCGAGATCCCCCGCTGGAGCATCGTCTCGTCCCGCCGCAGCGCCTCCTGCATCGCCTCCGGCACCCTGCTGCCGCCGCCGGGCTGCGAGCTGAGCATCTCGGTCGCGCAGTTGAGCGAGGCCCGGTTGAGTGCCCCGCGCACGTCCTCCAGGCTCTCCAGGACCTCCAGCGACTCCCCCGTGGAGCGGCGGCCCAGATAGTGCGGCAGGAAGCGCCCCAGGTCCTCGCGGATCCCGCTGATCGCCCGCTGCTGCTCGCGGATCTGCGCCTCCAGGGGCGCCACGAGTTGCTCGGCGGCGGTGTCCGGGGCCACCGCGAAGGCCACCGTCGGGTCGATCGGGCTCACGTGCAGCAGGCGGGCGGCGCGCAGGCGTGACACGCTGCGCCGGACCTCGTCCGCGTCGCGCCCCGTACCGGCGGCCACCGCGTCCACGTCCACCGTGCGGTGTTCGAGCACCCAGCCGTAGACATCGATGTCAACATCGGCGTTGTTCGGATCCGGCACCACGTCAGATGTTTGCATTGCCCCACTTTGCCTTTTTCGCCCCTGGTCGCTTTCCTGCCAGGCACTTTGGTGAGGTGCCCGCCCCCTGGCGCCAGGATATGCAGGACGAAAGGCTGTACCGGACGAACAGCGGCGGGTGTCCGGCCACTTCAGGCACCGGACGTCCGAAACGATGCGATGGCACAGTGCGATCGCACCATCACCAGGAGTGCCGAGCCCGCCGCTCCCCCTTCCTCTTCGATCCGGAATCCGGAGCCCCACATGCTGCACACCACGCTCACCGCCCGCGCACCGGAGCTGCCCGCCCTCACCCCGCGCGAGCAGGAGGTCCTCGCCTACCTCGCGCAGGGGGACACGTACCGGATGATCGCCTGCCGGATGGGGCTGAGCCCGCACACCGTCGACACCTACCTGCGCCGGCTGCGCAGCAAGACCGGTGCGGTGAACCGGACCCAGCTCACCCACATCGCCTTCCGGCTGGGCTACTGAGCCGACGGCGCGGCCGCGGCCCCGGCCACCGGGGCGTCGTCCTCGAACGTGCGCATCCGCCGCAGCGGGGAGCCCAGCAGGACCAGCGGGGCCGCCGACAGGGCGGCGGCGCACACCCACAGCGCGGCCCGCACGCCCAGGAGTTCGCCGAGGAGTCCCGCCAGCAGGCCGCTCAGGGGCAGTACGCCCCACACCAGGAAGCGCATGGTGGCGGTCATCCGGCCGAGCAGGTGGGGCGGGCAGACCGTCTGCCGGTAGGTGACCTGGCAGATGTTGTACAAGGTGACGCCGGCCGACTGGACGAGCGACCCGAGCACGAACAGGCCGATCCGCCAGTCCTTGTCGGCCAACGGCAGCAGCAGCCCGAAGGGCATGGTCACCAGCAGGGACAGCCACGTGAGCCGGGCCGCGCCGACGGCCCGGGTCACCCGGTCCGCGGCGGTGGCCGCCAGCACCGAGCCGATCGTGGCCGTCGTCAGCACCCAGCCGATGGCTGCGGGCGGCAGCCCCACGGTCCGGGTCAGGAAGAGCACCTCGAGGGCCATCACCGCGCTGAGGAACAGGTTCACGGCAGCCGTGTTCAGGGCGATGAGCCGCAGGATGCGGTGGCTCAGGACATAGCCCAGCCCCTCGCGGATGTCCCGCAGCAGGTGCCGGCGCGGGGCGGGTGCCGGCTTCTCCTCCCGGGCCCCGATCCGCCCCAGAAGGATCACGGAGACCAGCGAGGTGACGGCCTGCCCGGCCAGCGTCCCGGCCGCGCCCAGCAGTTGCACCAGGAAGCCGGCGACTCCGGGGCCGGCGAACTCGGCCCCCGAACGCACCGTCTCCAGCTTCGAGTTGCCTGTGATCAGGGTGTCCTTGCCGATGAGGGTCGGCAGGTAGCTCTGATCGGCGACGTCACCGAACAGCCGGGCGCACCCCAGCAGCAGGGCGACCGCGTACAGCAGCGGCATCGAGTGCAGATCCAGCAGGAAGGCCACCGGCAGCGCCGTCAGCAGGACGGCGCGCGCCAGGTCGGCAGCCATCATCACGCGGCGCTTGCGCATCCGGTCCACCCAGGCCCCGGCGGGCAGGCCCAGCAGCAGGAACGCCGCGTGTTCCGCGGCGGACAGCAGACCCGCCTGCATCGCCGAGGCGTCGAGGGTGAGCACCGCCATCAGCGGCAGGGCCACGTACGTGATGCTGCCGCCCAGCTCGTTGCATATGTGCGAGGACATGAAGAGACGGAAGTCCCTGCGGCGCCGGCGCTCCACGGCCTGGCCGGACGCGGTGGACTCGTCGGCCGACTCGCCGGTGGTGACGGACACGGGTGCGTTCCTTGTCTGGTCGCGGACGGGATCCGCGGGTTGCGGGTTCATCGGGGGGCGGGCGCGGGAAGCGCCCGGGGGTCGAGCTTGCCGCCCGGGGTCCGGGGCAGCCGCTCCATCAGTGTCACCACGGCCGGTACGAGGTACCCGGGCACCTTGGCGAGGAGGTGACGGCGCAGCTCGTCCGGTGTGAGGGAGCTGCCGGGTATGACGGCGGCCCAGGCGGCGAGCTGCGGTCCGTCGGCCGCCGCGACGGCGCGGGCGACCACGTCGACGACGTCGGGATGGGCGGCCACGGCCGACTCCACCTCCTTGAGTTCGACCCGGTGGCCGCGGATCTTGACCTGGTCGTCGGCGCGCCCGAGGAAGACGAGCGGCCCACCGGGCGCCCGGCTGACGCGGTCGCCTGTACGGTACATGCGCTCGCCCGGGACGTCGGCGAAGGGGTCGGCGACGAACCGCTCGGCGGTCAGGCCCGGCCGGCCGTGGTAGCCGCGCGCCAGGCAGGAACCCGCCAGGTACAGCTCGCCCGCGGCGCCGGGGGGTGCCTCGCACAGCTCCTCGTCGAGGACGTACGCCCGTACGCCCGCCAGGGGTTCGCCGAGCGGGATCAGCTCGTCGCCCGGGAAGGCGGCCGGTTCGGCCGGTTCCGGCTCGTAGGAGGTGGCGGTGATCGTGGACTCGGTGAGGCCGTAGCAACTGATCACCGGGGGACGGCCGGCGGCCGTCCAGCGCGTCAGGTCCGCGGTGCGGCCCGCGTCGCTGCCGATCACCACGCGGCGCAGTGCGGACGGCAGCGGACGGGGGGCGCGCTCCAGGTCCTTGGCCCACTGCGACCAGTACGGGGTGGGAAGGTTGACGACACTGATGCGCTCCGCGGCGAGGAACGGCTCCAGTTCGGCGGGCGAGAGGACGTTGTCCTTGACGAACACGGCCGCGCCGCCCGTGCACCAGGTGGGCAGGGCCTCCTCCAGACTGACGTCGAAGGCGGGGGCCGCGAACTGCAGGACCGAGTCCCCGGCGGTCAGCCCGTAGCGTTCGGCCAGGGTGCCGACCTGTGCGGCGAGTCCGGCGTGCCCGACCGCCACGGGCTTGGGCAGCCCGGTGGATCCGGAGGTGAACAGCACGTAGGCGAGGGACCCGGGCGCGACGTCGGCGGGCGGGGCGGCCGACGTGGGGGCCGCGGTCGTGGTGGACGCCCAGAACAGCTCGCTCCCGGTGCGGCGTTGCAGCATCGCGGCGGCGCCGGTGTCCTGGGTGACCGCGTGCCGGGTGCCGGCGGCCCGCAGCAGGGTGCGCAGCCGCTCGTCGGGGGCGTCGAGGTCCACCAGGAGGGGGGCCGCGCCGGCGTACCAGATGCCCAGCAGTCCCACCGCCCAGTGGACGCCCCGGCGCACCCCCAGGAGAACGGTGTCCTCCGGCCCGGCGCCCGCGGCGCGCAGTTCCTCGGCCACCGCACGGGCCCGCCGGTCGAACTGGCGGTACGTCAGCTCGCCCTCGGGTGCGCGGACCGCGGTGGCCTCGGGTGTAAGCCCGGCCCGGCGCGCGATGCGCAGGGGCACGGGGGTGGTCTCGGTCGGACTCATGGTGGTGGTGTCTCCTGGGGGTGCGGTCGGGCTGTTCGCGGCGCGGTCACGCCTGGTCAGGCCTGGTCACGGGAGCGGGGGCGCAGCGCGGGGCGGGCGGGTGCGGTGCCGGCCTCCGCGAGGCGGGCGGCGATCCCCGCGGGGGTGGGCGTCTCGAAGAGGTCGCGGATGTTCAGCCGCACGCCGAGTTCGGTGCCGATGCGGCCGGCCAGCCGGGTGGCGAGGAGCGAGTGGCCGCCGTGGGCGAAGAAGTCGTCGTCCATGCCGGCCGCCTGGAGGCCGAGGACGGAGGCGAAGATCTCGCAGACCGTCCTCTCGGCGGGAGTGGCGGGCAGCCGGCCCGCCGTACGGTGCACGGTGGCCGGGTCGGGGAGGGCCTTGCGGTCGAGCTTGCCGTTGACGGTGAGCGGGAAGTGCGGCAGGTGCAGGAACAGCGACGGGACCATGTAGTTGGGGAGGTTCCGGCCCAGTTCCGTGCGGACCTCCTCGGCGGTGGGCGTCCCGGTGAAGTAGCAGATGAGCCGCTGCTGGCCCGCGTGGTCCCGGTCGACGGCGACGACGGCCTCGCCCACGCCCGGCACGGCGCGCAGAGCGGTCTCCACCTCACCGAGTTCGATGCGGTTCCCGCGGACCTTGACCTGGTGGTCCTGGCGGCCGAGGAAGTCGAGCTGGCCGTCGGCCCGCATCCGGGCGAGGTCGCCGGTGCGATACATGCGGCTGCCGGACACGGCCGAGAACGGGTCGGGGACGTAGCGCTCGCTGGAGCGGCGCGGGTCGCGCAGGTATCCGGGGCCCACGCCGGTGCCGCCGATGAAGAGTTCCCCGGGCACGCCGGGCGGTACGGGGGCGAGCGCGGCGTCCAGCAGGTAGAGGGTGTTGTTGCGCAGCGGGCGGCCGACGGGCAGTCGGCCGTGTTCCAGCTGGGCGTGCACGTCGGGGCCGATGAAGGCGTGGGTGTTGTCGTCGGAGCACTCGGTGAGGCCGTAGGCGTTGACGATGGCCGCCTGTGGGTGGCGCGCGTACCAGCGGGTGCACAGTTCGGGCGGCAGTACCTCGCCGTTGACGATGAACCAGCGCAGTTCGGGCAGGGCAGGCGACAGCCCGCCGGTGTCCCACAGGTCCACGGCGGCGCGGACGAAGGAGGGCACGGTCTCCAGGACGGTGATCCCCCGGCGGGCGGCGTCGTCGAAGAGGGCGGCCGGGTCGCGGGCGGTGTCCCGGGTGACCAGGTGAACCTGTCCGCCGGTGATCAGCGGGGCGAGCATCTGCCACACGGAGATGTCGAAGGTGAGCGGGGCGTTCATCACCACGCGGTCGCCGTCACCGAGGCCGAGGTCCTCGACCTTGGCCAGGAGGTGGTTGTTCATGCCCCGGCGGTGGACCATGGCGCCCTTGGGCTTGCCGGTGGAACCCGAGGTGAAGCAGACGTAGGCGAGGGCGTCGGGTCCGCCGGCCGGTGCCGGGCGCTCGCCCGGGGGCGCGGCGGCCGCGTCGTCGATCACGAGGACGGGCAGGCCGCCGGGGACGGCTGCGGCGATCTCCTCCGCGCGGCCCCGCTGTTCGGGGGCGGCCAGCAGCCGGGCGATCCCGCCGCTCGCCAGGAGGTCGGCGGTACGCGAGACGGGTCCCTCGGGGTCGAGGGGGACGTAGGCCGCTCCGGAGCCCAGGATGCCGAGCATCGCGACGGGGACGCGGGCGGTGGG
>NZ_JBSGZP010000417.1:0-6642 GCF_053611065.1 Streptomyces sp. NPDC054840 | reverse complement strand
GCCCCGGGGGCTTCGGGGGCCTCGGCTCCGGCGTGCTGGGTCTCGGGGGCTTCGGCGTGCTCGGCCAGGGCGACAGGCTCGGCCACGGCAGGCGGGTCGGCCGACCCGGCTTCACGCACGGCGGGTTGGACCCGCCGGGACGGGGGCACGTAGGGGTACGTGTGCTGCTGCGGGTAGCCCTGGTACGGCTGTTGCGTCGGGTGCTGCTGGTGCTCCTGCCCGGACGGCCAGGCCTGCTGCTCCCACCCGGATCCGGTCGGCACACTCTGTGGGTCCCACACCTCGGGGCCCTGCCAGGAGTCGGACACGAGGCTCCTCCCGGCCGGCCGACGGGGAGTACCCCCATGACGCGATAAGTAAACCGATGATCAGACAGTCCCTGGCATCGTATGCGTCTCGGATCGAACATCTGATCCGGACACGCCCACACCTACGGCCTGAGCGCTCTCCCGTGATCCCCGGTGGATCGGCGCACGGCGTCGGATGCGGTGCATCGCAAGGCGGAGGCGCGTCTGCATACTGGGCGTATTCGGGCGCTCCGACAACGCGGCGAGGTGCCGTGGCTGTCGTCGTGCGCCCGCCGGGGGTGACGGGACAGCCCTTAGGCTCAGGACAGACCGGCAAGCAGTGGCAGCGACAACCTCGGGAGGCGGCGGGATGACGGTCCCGGGACGCAGGAGCAGCACCTTCAGCCGGCTGCTCCGCAGCGGGTTCACCGACCCCTCCGCCGCCGCCCGGCTGCTCGACGCCGAGGCGCTCGCGGCCGTACGCACCGATCCCGTGCTGCTCGACGCCCTCGGCGCGACCGCCGACCCGGACCTCGCCCTCCTCGGGCTCGTCCGGCTCGCCGAGGCCCAACCGGACGGCGAGCTGCCCGGGCTCCTCGACACCCTCGTCAGCGCCAAGCCGCTGCGCGACCGGCTGCTCGGCGTGCTGGGCGCCTCCGAAGCCCTCGGCGACCACCTCGCCCGCCACCCCCGCGACTGGCGCAGCCTCATCACCTACGAGGCCGCCGACCTGCACCCCGGGCTCCCCGAGTTCGAGCGCGGCCTCGCCGACGCGCACGACCCCGTCGGCCTGCGCGTCGCCTACCGGCGCTGCCTGATCTCCATCGCCGCCCGCGACGTCTGCGGCACCATCGACGTCGCCCAGACCGCCGCCGAGCTCGCCGACCTGGCCACCGCCACCCTTCGCGCGGCCCTGCGGATCGCCTCCGCCGCCGCCCCCGACGACGCCGCCCTGTGCCGCCTCGCCGTCATCGCGATGGGCAAGTGCGGCGGCAACGAGCTGAATTACGTCTCCGACGTCGACGTCATCTTCGTCGGCGACGCGGCCCCCGGCGCCGACGAGGCCAAGGCCCTCCAGGCCGCCACCCGCCTCGCCTCCCACCTCATGCGGATCTGCTCCGAGACCACCGTCGAGGGCACCATCTGGCCCGTCGACGCCAACCTCCGCCCCGAGGGCCGCAACGGCCCCCTCGTCCGTACCTTCGCCTCCCACCTGGCGTACTACCAGCGCTGGGCCAAGACCTGGGAGTTCCAGGCCCTCCTGAAAGCCCGCGCCGTGGCCGGCGACGCGGCCCTGGGCGCCGAGTACATCGCCGCCATAAGCCCGCTGGTCTGGCAGGCCGCCGAACGCGAGAACTTCGTCGCCGACGTCCAGAAGATGCGCCGCCGCGTCGTCGACAACATCCCCGCGGCCCAGGTCGACCGCGAGCTCAAGCTCGGTCCCGGTGGCCTGCGCGACGTCGAGTTCGCCGTCCAGCTGCTCCAGCTCGTGCACGGCCGCAGCGACGCCACCCTGCACTCCGGCACCACCCTCGACGCCCTGCACGCCCTCGCCGCCGGCGGCTACGTCGGCCGCGCGGACGCCGCCCAACTGCACGACGCGTACCGCTTCCTGCGCGCCATGGAGCACCGCATCCAGCTCTACCGGCTGCGCCGCACCCACCTCGTCCCCGAGGACGAGAACGACCTGCGGCGCCTCGGCCGCTCCATGGGCCTGCGCACCGAACCCGTCGCCGAGCTCAACAAGGCCTGGCGCCGGCACGCCTCCGTGGTCCGGCGCCTGCACGAGAAGCTCTTCTACCGGCCGCTGCTCGACGCCGTCGCCCAGCTCGCCCCGGGCGAGACCCGGCTCTCCCCGCGGGCCGCCGGCCAGCGCCTCGAAGCCCTCGGCTACGCCGACCCGGCCTCGGCCCTGCGCCACCTCGAAGCCCTCGCCTCCGGCGTCACCCGCAAGGCCGCCATCCAGCGCACCCTGCTGCCGGTGATGCTCGGCTGGTTCGCCGACTCCGCCGACCCGGACGCCGGCCTGCTGAACTTCCGCAAGGTCTCCGACGCCCTCGGCAAGACCCCCTGGTACCTGCGCCTGCTGCGCGACGAGGGCGCCGCCGCCGAGAACCTCGCCCGTGTCCTGTCCGCCGGGCGCCTCGCCCCCGACCTGCTGATGCGCGCCCCCGAGGCCGTGGCCCTGCTCGGCGACCCCGAAGGCCTGCAGCCCCGTACGCACGAGGCCCTGGAGCAGGAGGTCCTCGCCGCCGTCGGTCGCGCCGAGACCCCCGAGGCCGCCGTCGCCGTCGCCCGCGGCGTGCGCCGCCGGGAGCTCTTCCGTACCACCGCGGCCGACATCATCGGCTCCTACGGTACGGAGGACAACCCGGCCGAGGAGGACCACGGGGCCCTCGTCGACCGGGTCGGCGGAGCCGTCTCCGACCTCACCGCCGCCACCATCGCCGGGGCCCTGCGCGCCGCCGTCCACAGCCACTACGGCGACACGCTGCCCACCCGCTTCGCCGTCATCGGCGTCGGCCGCTTCGGCGGCCACGAGCTCGGTTACGGCTCCGACGCCGACGTCCTGTTCGTCCACGAACCCCGCGAGGGCGTCGGCGAGCAGGAGGCCGCGAAGGCCGCCCAGACCGTCGTCGCCGAGATGCGCAGGCTGCTCCAGCTGCCCAGCACCGACCCGCCGCTGCTCATCGACGCCGACCTGCGCCCCGAAGGCCGCTCCGGGCCGCTGGTGCGCACCCTCGCCTCCTACGCCGCCTACTACCGGCGCTGGTCCCTGACCTGGGAGAGCCAGGCCCTGCTGCGCGCCCAACCGGTGGCGGGCGACGCCGACATCGGCGCCCGCTTCATCGAGCTGATCGATCCGCTGCGCTACCCGGTGGAGGGGCTCGGCGAGGACGCCGTCCGCGAGATCCGCCGGCTCAAGGCCCGCATGGAGGCGGAGCGGCTGCCCCGCGGGGCGGACCCGACCCTGCACACCAAGCTCGGCCGCGGCGGCCTCAGCGACGTCGAGTGGACCGTCCAGCTGATCCAGATGCGGCACGCCTGGGCCGAACCCGGCCTGCGCACCACCCGTACCCGCGAGGCCCTGACGGCCGCCCACGCGGCCGGGCTGATCCCGACCGAGGAGGCGCAGGTCCTCGACGAGGCCTGGGTCCTGGCGACCCGGGTCCGCAACGCCGTGATGCTGGTGCGCGGGCGCGCCGGGGACACCTTCCCGACCGAGGCGCGGGAACTCGCGGCCGTGGGCCGCTACCTCGGCTACGCCGAGGGCACGGTAGGGGAGATGCTGGACGACTACCGCCGCGTCACCCGTCGTGCCCGGGCGGTGGTGGACGAACTGTTCTACGGCGCGTAGCGGTTCCCGGGCGCACGGTCGGACGGTGCCCGGGCGGGGGCGTGCCGGGCCTTGCGGCAGACCGGTCGGCTCCGGCCGATTCCTTCGCGACTTTGCATATGATCACCCTCAACTACGGGGAGGCGTGACCATGTCAGATGATCTCGGCCAGGTGGACATGCGGTTGAACAGCGGGCCGCCATTGGGTCCTTACGCTCCGGGGGTCACCCCGCCGACGCCCGGTCCGTACGCGCCGGGCGTCACCGCGCCGCCGGTGGTCCCGTACGCGCCGGGGGTCGTCCCGCCGTCGTCGGGGCTGTTCGTTCCGGACGGCTCCAAGGACTTCGCCTCGACGCCCGCGGAGAAGAGTGCGGCGGCGAACACCATCGAGAACGAGCTGGAGCCCGCCACCAAGACGGCCGCGGAGCACGCGGACGACGCCACCGCCAACGCCCGGAAGGGCTACGAGGGGTGGGAGACCGCCGCCGGCCTGAAGAAGGTGGCGGACACGTGGGATCAGCAGGTGAAGACCCTGATGGGCCGCCTCGCCGGGGAGAAGATCGCGCTGCGCGGCGCCTCGGGGTCCATCGCCCGAAACGACATCGGCCTGGGCAACCAGTTCGCGTCGAAGTCGCAACTGCACGGTATGTAGGGGGCTGTGGTGCTGACCTATCACGAAGTCATGACCACGGACCTGGGCCTGCTGACGACGGCCGCCGCCAAGTGGGACTCGATGGCGGGCGAGCTGAAGAAGGTCGAGACCCGCTACGGGGACACCGTCCAGAAGATCACCATGGGGGACACCTGGGTCGGTGTCAGCGCCGCGGCGGCGCGGACGAAGTTCACGGCGACCCGCTACGAGTACTCCGCCGCGCAGAATCAGGCCAAGGCGGTGGCGAGCCTGTTGCGGGGCGCCCACGAACAGCTCGTCGACCTCAGGAAGAAGCTGGAGAGCGCCCGCGACGACGCGATCGCCGCCGGCATGACCGTCTCGGAGCAGGGGCGCGTCGCCTTCGACTACTCCAAGCTGACGCCCTCCGAGCGCAGCGCCTACCACCACGACCCCGACGGCCAGGAGGCCGTACGCACCGCGGTCGGCAAGTGGCAGAAGCACATCGACGACCGGGTCAAGGCCGCCTCCGACGCCGACCAGCACGTCAAGGACGCCCTCGTGGCGGCCGTGAACGACAGCAACAGGGACGCCCTGGGTCAGGGCAGCGGCGCCGACGAGACCCTCACCGGCTTCAACAACTACGCCGAGGGCGACCTGGCGAAGGCCAAGAAGCTCGACGAAACCCAGATCAGGACGAAGACCGACACCTGGGATGTCGGCTGGTCCAGCACCGGCTGGGGCCAGTACGGCAAAGAGGCCTCGATCAAGGCCTACGCCGACCTCTTCCACGCCACCGCGAAGGGAGAGGGGAACCTCGGGCCGATGCAGCTTTCCGGCATCGCCGACATCTACGGCGGAGCCCGGGCCACCGCGAACGTCGGCATCACGGACAAGGGTTTCGTGGCCAAGGCCGAGGGGTCCGCGGGGATCCGGGCACTGGCCGAGGGCCGGGCCGGAGGCGAGTACCAGAGCGTCTACGGGCGGGCCGAGGGATTCGCCGGTGGCGAGCTCGCGGGCACCCTCAAGGCCACCAAGGAAGAAGTGACGATCGGCGGGAAGGCATTCGCCGGGGCGAAAGGCAGCCTCACCGGAGGCGTGGAGTCCGGCGGCATCGGCGTCGGCCTGACGGCCGAAGGATGGGCGGGTCCCGGTGCCGAGGCCTGGTGGGGCTACAAGAAGGACGAAGAGACCGGTGTGTACAAGCTCGGCGGCAAGGCCGGCGCCTCGCCCCTCCTCGGCGGCTCCATAGGCCTGGAGATCACCGTCGACCCGGAGAAGGTGGCCAAGACCGCCGGTGACATGGCCGACGCGGTGGGCGATACGGCGCACGCGGTCGGCGACGCCGCCGGCGACTTCAAGGACTGGTTGCTCGACTGATGTCCGATTCCATGGAAGGAGGGCCCCCGATGCCCACGACACTGCCGGTGCCGATCGAGTTCCGGCTGCCCGAGGGGTGGATCCCGGCCCGTCCGGAGGGGTTCGACCCGGGAGTGGCCTTCGCCGCGGTGCATCCACAGCCGGACGCCGGGTTCACCGCCAACATCACCATCGACGGCGGGTTCCCGAAGGACGGGGTGACCCTGGCCGAGATCGCCGATGCGTCGGTGGAGCGCCTGCGCGAGTTCGCCGAGTCGGTGGAGGTGGTCCACCGCCGTGAGGCCGGGTCCGAGGACGCGCCCGCCCTGACCCAGCGGCTGAGATTCTCGGCCGTGGCCGACGGCGTCCCCCACGAACTCGTCCAGTCCCAGGTGTACCTGTTCCTCGTGGACACCGGGGACCCGCACAAGCGGGCGATGATCCGCCTGGCCCTGACCGCCACCGCGGCCCAGCACGACGAAGTCCTGGGAGAGTTCCAGGACTTCGTACGCTCGGTGCGCCCGGACCAAGGGACGGAGAGTTGACGATGGGCCGTCTCCGGGACAAGTACACCGGCACCAGGTACCCGGCCCGTGGCGTCACGCCGGGGGCCGCCGACGAGCTCCGGGACGCGCTGCTGGCGCTGGGCGGCCCGGACGGGCTGTTCACCGTCCGCGAGGGCACCCCGCGAGAGCGGGCCGACCTGGTGGTGGAGTGCCGCGTCAGCGAAATGCGCCTGACCCTCAGGACCAGCATGCGTCTGGTCCCGGCGAAGCACGAGGTGCGCGTACTCGAAGAGCGGTGGGAGCCCTCGCTGGAGCGCTCCGGCGAGCAGTACGGCCGGGGGCCGGGGAAGGCGGTCTACAAGCAGTGGGAGTTCCAGCGGGGCGCTGACGGCCGCCGCCGCAAGGTGGAGACGTTCCGCTTCGAGACGGGGCTGGTGAAGAACCCCCTGCAGAACGCGGTCCTCAGGGCAGGCTGGACGTGGCGCGGAGTGCTGTTCAGGCTGTGAGCGGAACGGACGCGACGGACCGCGGACCCTCAGAGGG
>NZ_JBSGZP010000416.1:0-6661 GCF_053611065.1 Streptomyces sp. NPDC054840 | reverse complement strand
CCCCTTTACGGGTCCGGTGCGGGGCTTTTCTGCGTTCAGGACACGTGTGCTGCCTCCTGTAGGGTCAGGGGGCATCGAACGACCGATTTCTACAGTCACAGTGGAGGCCCCCGGGTGGAGGTCCAGGAGACTCGGGTTCAGACTGACCGAATTTTCACCATTCCGAACATCCTGAGCATGGCGCGCCTGGCCGGCGTGCCCCTGTTCTTGTGGCTGATCCTCGCTGAGTACGACGGGTGGGCCCTTGCCGTCCTCATGCTCAGCGGGATCAGCGACTACCTCGACGGGAAGCTCGCGCGGCGCTGGAATCAGATCAGCAAGCTCGGCCGGCTGCTCGATCCTGCCGCCGACCGGCTCTACATCCTGTCGACGCTCTTCGGTCTGACTTATCGCGAGCTTCTGCCGTTGTGGCTCACCGGAGCGTTGCTCGCGCGCGAGCTGATGTTGCTGGTCATGGTGTGGATCCTGCGCCGTCACGGATATCCGCCGCCGCAGGTCAACTTCCTCGGCAAGGCCGCCACCTTCAACCTGATGTACGCGTTTCCCTTGCTCCTGCTCAGTGACGGAAGCGGCTGGTTGGCCTGGTTGGCGGCAGTTTTCGGATGGGCGTTCGCCGTATGGGGTACAACCCTCTATTGGTGGGCAGGAATCCTTTACGTGGTTCAAGTCCGCCGTCTGGTGAAGGCTGGCTCCACGGCCGATTGAGCCCGCCCGGCGCCGGATGACGCGGAGGAGTTGCGAAGTCCCCGACCGAGACGGGTGAGGGTCGGCACGACTGTCGTCTCCCAAGGAGGACTCTTCCGACATGAAGGCCGTCGTGATGGCCGGTGGCGAGGGCACGCGTCTTCGCCCCATGACTTCGAGCATGCCCAAGCCGCTCCTGCCGGTGGCCAACCGGCCGATCATGGAGCATGTGCTCAGGCTGCTCAAGCGGCATGGGCTCAGCGAGACCGTTGTCACCGTGCAGTTCCTGGCGTCACTCGTCAAGAACTATTTCGGGGATGGCGAAGAGCTCGGAATGGAGCTCACCTATGCCCACGAGGAGAAGCCACTCGGCACTGCCGGCAGCGTGAAGAATGCCGAGGAGGCTCTGAAGGACGATGCCTTCGTCGTCATTTCCGGCGATGCGCTCACCGACTTCGACCTCACCGATCTGATCCGCTTCCACAAGGAGAAGGGCGCCCTCGTCACGGTGTGCCTGACCCGGGTGCCGAACCCGCTGGAATTCGGTATCACGATCGTGGACGAGCAGGGCAAGGTCGAGCGGTTCCTGGAGAAGCCGACCTGGGGACAGGTGTTCTCGGACACCGTCAACACAGGTATCTACGTCATGGAACCCGAGGTCTTCGATTACGTGGACCCGGATGTGTCCGTCGACTGGTCCGGCGATGTCTTCCCCCAGCTGATGAAGGAAGGCCGGCCCATCTACGGCTATGTCGCCGAGGGCTACTGGGAGGACGTCGGCACGCACGAGAGCTACGTCAAGGCGCAGGCCGACGTGCTCGAGGGCAAGGTCCAGATCGAGATGGACGGCTTCGAGATCTCGCCCGGGGTGTGGATCGCCGAAGGGGCGGAGGTGAGCCCCGACGCGGTGCTGCGCGGCCCGGTGTACATCGGCGACTACGCCAAGGTCGAGGCCGGTGCAGAGATCCGCGAGCACACCGTCATCGGGTCGAACGTCGTTGTCAAGAGCGGGGCGTTCCTGCACCGGGCCGTCGTTCACGACAACGTGTACATCGGGCCCCACAGCAATCTCCGCGGCTGCGTGATCGGGAAGAACACCGACATCATGCGTGCCGCGCGGATCGAGGACGGGGCCGTCATCGGTGACGAGTGCCTCGTCGGTGAAGAATCGATCGTCCAGGGCAATGTGCGGGTCTACCCGTTCAAGACCATCGAGGCCGGTGCCTTCGTCAACACATCGGTGATCTGGGAGTCCCGCGGTCAGGCGCACCTGTTCGGCGCCCGTGGGGTCTCCGGGATCCTGAACGTGGAGATCACTCCCGAGGTGGTGGTCCGGCTCGCCGGTGCGTACGCCACGACCCTGAAGAAGGGGGCGATCGTCACCACGGCACGTGACCATTCGCGAGGCGCGAGGGCGCTCAAACGGGCCGTGATCTCCGCGCTCCAGGCCAGCGCCATAAATGTACGGGACCTGGAGAACGTACCGCTGCCCGTGGCCCGGCAGCAGACCGCGCGCGGCAGCGCCGGCGGGATCGTCCTGCGGACCTCGCCGGGTGTGCCGGACTCCGTGGACATCATGTTCCTCGACGAGCGGGGAGCGGACCTCTCGCTCCAGGGACAGCGCAAGCTGGACCGCGTCTATGCGCGCCAGGAGTACCGGCGGGCGTTCCCCGGGGAGATCGGAGACCTGCAGTTCCCGGGCAGTGTCTTCGACGCCTACACCGGCTCGCTGCTGCGGCGGGTGGACACCACAGGCATCGCCGATGCCGGGCTCAAGGTGGTCGTCGACGCCTCGAACGGAAGCGCAGGGCTGGTTCTGCCCAGCTTGCTGGGCCGGCTCGGTGTGGACGCTCTCACGATCAATCCAGGGCTCGACGAATCCCGGCCGACGGAGACCAGGGATTCCCGGCGGGCCGGGCTGGTGCGGCTGGGAGAGATCGTGGCCTCGGCGAGGGCCGCCTTCGGGGTGCGCTTCGACCCGGTGGGCGAGCGGATCTCCCTGGTGGACGAGCGCGGGCGGATCATCGAGGACGACCGGGCGCTGCTGGTGATGCTCGACCTCGTGGCCGCGGAGAAGCGCAGCGGCAAGGTCGCTCTGCCGGTGACCACGACGCGGGTGGCCGAGCAGGTGGCGGCCTACCACGGGACCCAGGTCGAGTGGACGACGACCTCGCCCGACGACCTGACCAGGGTGGGCCGGGCGGAGAACACCATCTTCGGCGGGGACGGCCAGGGCGGCTTCATCGTTCCGGAGTTCGGCAGCGTCTTCGACGGTTCGGCCGCCTTCGTACAGCTGCTCGGGCTGGTGGCGCGTACGCAGCTCACGCTGAGCCAGATCGATGCCCGGATTCCGCGGGCCCACGTGCTCAGGCGCGACGTGGCGACGCCATGGGCGGTGAAGGGGCTCGTGATGCGGCGGGTCGTGGAGGCGGCCGGCGACCGGCAGGTGGACACCACCGACGGGGTGCGGGTGGTCGAGGCCGACGGACGCTGGGCACTGGTCCTGCCGGACCCGGCGGAAGCGGTCACCCACCTGTGGGCCGAGGGCCCCGACGACGGCACCGCGCAGGCCCTGCTCGACGAATGGGCGGCCGTGGTGGAGGGCGCCGGGCACTGAGTGCCGGGCGGGCGATGAGGTAGGGCGGAAGTCCGGTGGCCGGGTGCGGGGAGTGCCGGCCCGGCCCACCGGACGGACGCATTGGGTGACTGCGCCGCCGACATGCGACGATGTGCGGCATGTCGCAGCCGCCCCACCATCGGACTCCGGCGTCTCCTGCCCCCGCGCGCCCGGACGCCTCCATGTCGCTGCTGACGCACGTGATGGACCACAGCCTCGACGAGGGCTATGCGGAGGCTGCGGCCCGGCGCGAGGCGGAGGGTACGGCGGGCCTGCCCCGCACCCTGAAGGCCAAGCTGGGGCTCGCCGCCGGGCTCGTCGTCACCGCCATGGTCGTCACGCTCGGCGCGGCCGAGGCACGGATAGCCGCGCCGGTGCTGGCCAAGGAGCGTCAGGAACTGATCGAGCGGGTGGAGCGGGCGGACGACCGCACGCACGGCCTGGAGCGTGACATCGACCGCCTCAGGACCGATGTCGCGGCCCGCCAGCGAGCGGCGCTGAAGCAGCCCGGAGGGGGCCAGGGTGAGCTCGTGGCCCTGCTGGCGGGTGCCACCGAGGTCCGCGGGCCGGGGATCAAGCTGGTGGTGGACGACGCGAAGGGCGCTTCGTCGGGCGGCGGTGGCAAGCCGCGCGAGAGCTCGGGCTTCTCCGACACCGGCCGCCTCCGTGACCGGGACATGCAGAAGATCATCAACGGGCTGTGGCAGTCCGGGGCGGAGGCCATCTCCATCAACGGGCAGCGGCTGACCGAACTGTCGGCGATCAGGGCCGCGGGTGACGCGATACTGGTCGACAACAGGCCGCTGGTGCCGCCGTACGAAGTGTTCGCGGTGGGGGACAAGAAGCGGCTCGGCACGGCCTTCCAGGACTCGGCGGACGGACAGTACCTGCACGTGCTGCAGGAGAGCTACGGGATCCGATCCGCCCTGTCCCCGGCGGACGACCTGCGACTGCCGGCCGCGTCGAGTCTGACCGTACGTACAGCTACACCGGCAGAGCAGCAGAAGGGTGCATCGTGATCGCGGTACTGGGCCTCTTGGCCGGAGTGGTGGCCGGACTTCTGGTCCGGCCCGAAGTGCCGGCCGTGGTGGAGCCATATCTGCCGATCGCCGTCGTGGCGGCGCTGGACGCCGTGTTCGGCGGCCTGCGCGCGATGCTGGACGGCATCTTCGTGGACAAGGTCTTCGTGGTGTCGTTCCTGTCGAACGTGGTCGTGGCCGCGCTGATCGTCTTCCTCGGTGACAAGCTCGGGGTCGGTTCGCAGCTGTCCACGGGTGTGGTCGTGGTCCTCGGCATCCGCATCTTCTCCAACGCCGCGGCCATCCGCCGGCACGTGTTCCGGGCGTGAGGCCGATGAGTACGAACGACAACCCCGAGGAGCCGGGGGGCTCGGGCCGGCCCCCGGAGCCCCCGAAGTCTCCTGAGCCCCAGCCGCCGCAGTCCCCGAAGTCTCCCGAACCGCCGAAGTCTCCTGAGCCCCAGCAGACCCCGCAGCCCCCGCAGTCTCCGGAGCCCGTGCAGCCCCCGCAGGTGCCGAAGCCCTCGGAGCCGTCCGAGGAGGAGCCGGTGCAGGCCGAGGAGACCGGTCGGCAGCGGCTCGCGGCCGGGCTGTGGCCGCCGCGGGTGAGCCGGGCCCAACTGATCGTGGCGCTGCTGCTGTTCGTTCTGGGGCTCGGTCTGGCGATCCAGGTCCGGTCCAACAGCGACTCCAGCGCGCTGCGCGGAGCCCGCCAGGAGGACCTCGTACGGATCCTCGACGAGCTCGACGGGCGGACCAAGCGCCTGGAGGACGAGAAGCAGCGTCTGGAGGACCAGCGCAAGGAGCTGGAGAGCAGCTCCAACCAGGCCGAGGAGGCCCGCAGGCAGACCGTCGAGAAGGAACGCCAACTGGGCATCCTGGCCGGTACGGTGGCAGCCCAGGGGCCGGGCATCACGCTGAAGATCACGGATCCCACGGGTCAGGTGCAGTCCGACCAGCTGCTGGACACGCTGCAGGAGTTGCGGGCGGCCGGGGCCGAGGCGATCCAGATCAACGGGGTGCGCATCGTGGCAAGCTCGTACTTCTCGGACGAGGACGGCGGGGTCGCCATCGACGGTAAGAAGATCACACAACCTTATGAGTTCAAGGTGATCGGCAAGCCCCAGGACCTGGAGCCCGCGCTGAACATCCCCGGCGGTGTCGTCCAGACGCTGGAGAAGGAGCAGGCCACCGTTGCCGTCACACGGTCGGCGAAGATCGTTGTGGATGCCTTGCGGGCTGCGAAGCAGCCTGACTACGCTCGGTCGTCATCGGGATGATGTGGAGTGAAGAGTGGAGCGGCTCACGCGGGCGGATGCCTGCGGGGGGTCGGCGCACCGAAGTCGCGGTGCGTGGTGGAAACTGTCTGGTGGTTACGGACGTTGTGAGAATGTCCGGGTCGGCAGGTGTCTGCATTCGGAGTTCGTCCTGCCCCACGGGCGGGTCTATTTCGGTCAAGGGGAATCGCCCGTGAAGTTGTTTGAGAAGTTGTTCGGCAAGAAGAACCGCGAGGAAGGCGGCGCGGCACGGCACCGCGCCGGGCACGGGGACGTGGAAGGGCAGGGCGGCCGGCCGCTCTTCCGCGACGAAGTCGCCGGTGCGGGCGATGTTCCGGGTGCCTCCGGCGCGTCGTCTGTTGACCCTGCTGGTACCGGACGCATAGGTTTCGGTGAACCATCAACCTCAAGTGCGGGTGGAGGGTTCCCCCCCGACCCGTATGCCACCAATGCATCCGCGGGGTACCCGCGGCGCGAGGAGCCGTCGATGTCGGCCGAGCAGATTTGCAGCAGGTGCGGACACCGCAGCGATGCGGCCAGTCGGTTCTGCTCGAACTGCGGTGCGCCGCTGCGGGCGGGTCTGACGCCGGAGCGTGCCTCGGAGACCACGTCCACGATCTCGATCTCCGGCCTCGAGGCCTACGAGGCCGAGGTGTCGGGACAACCGCACGTGTCGTCCTCCTCGCTGTCCCCCGAGGCGCAGGCCGCGGTGGAAGCGCTGCCCCCCGGTTCCGCTCTGCTCATCGTGCGGCGCGGTCCCAACTCCGGGAGTCGTTTCCTGCTGGACGGTGAGCTGACCACGGCCGGCCGCCACCCGCAGAGCGACATCTTCCTGGACGACGTCACCGTCTCCCGGCGCCATGTCGAATTCCGCCGGAGCCAGGAGGGCGGCTTCACCGTCGCCGATGTCGGCAGCCTCAACGGCACGTACGTGAACCGTGAACCGATCGACTCCGTCGCTCTGCAGAACGGCGACGAGGTGCAGATCGGCAAGTACCGGCTGGTCTTCTACGCGAGCCTGCGGGGCATCTGACCCGTTTAGGGAAGGTTCCATGCTGCGTACCC
>NZ_JBSGZP010000415.1:0-6678 GCF_053611065.1 Streptomyces sp. NPDC054840 | reverse complement strand
GGTCCGCCGGCTCCGACCTGGTCCGCCTCGGATGCCTCCTGGCGGCGGCGAGCGCCGGAACCGCCATCGCCCGCATCGCCCATGCCCGCGCGGCGCACCGCCGCCTGACCCTCCACAACCCCACGGGTCTCTGATCACTCCGCGTCCCGCAGGATGACCTGTTCTGATCCTGTCGGTACTCACCCGAGAGCGCATTGCCGGAGATCGGCAGTCTTCACCGCGCCCGCCGTCGGAATGCTGCTCGCTGTTGCGGGCTTTTCGGTGGTTTCGCCGCGGGCGCCCGGTGCTGCTGGGACGCGTCGGTGGGTATGCGTGCGTGTTGAACCCTGATGGGAGGTCTCGCCCGTGCCGGCATCACAGGAGCAGATGCCGCCCTTCGGTAGACCTGCTCCCGTTGAAGTCCGTCTTCTGCGGCTTCGGCAAGGGGCGCGGATGTGAACACCACCGCCACCAGTCACTACCTGCGCGCCCTGCATGGACGCCGTCAGAGCTGAAGCTCAGCCACCAAACGCTCGGCCTCCTTCCGGGGCGGCACCAGCAGCGGATCCTCCTCGTAAGCGCGGGGGCCGACGATCTTTGATGCCCGCCGCCCGCGCGCGCTCCGGTATCCGAGCGCCGCACCGGTCACACCGGCCGTCACCCATGCGGCGGCCACATGCCCGCTGTGCGGTGACGGCATCCGTGTCAGGCACCGAGCTGGGTGAAACCGCCGACGATGGCTCCATAGCCGATGTGGGCGAGGACGGTGACCACGGGAGTACTCGGTCCGTAGTTGAGCATGAGGAACCCGGGTGGTTCCAAGAGGGCCACCTCGGGGGCGCTGGTGAGCGGGCTGCCCATCCGGGGGTGGAGGAGCGGCAGCAGAACGCTGACCAGGGCGGTGCCGGCGAACAGGCCGTGCAGAAGGCCGAAGAGTGCGCCCAGCCACCAGCCGGCTACGCCGATCGCGAGGAAAACGGCGTAGTACACGAACGCGAAGATCTCGCCGTTGACGAAGTGCATCAGGTAGCCGAGGGCCTTGGCGCGCGTGCGGTTGACGGTCACCGCCGTGCCCAGCAGGAAGGGCAGGTCCATGCGCGTCAAACGCATTTCGCCGGCGGCGCGCAATGCGGTGGTCAGCAACAGAGTGCCGACGAACGCCCCTGCGGCCGTTCCCCAGGCGCTCACCCGCCCGCCTCGGCGCTGTTGATGGCGCAGGCGGCGCTGATGAGCGACAGGTGGCTCAGCCCTTGGGGCAGGTTTCCCAGGAAGTCACCGGTGACCGCATCGATCTCCTCGCTGTAGAGGCCCACGTCGTTGGCCATGCGGACCAGGTCGTCCATCAGTTCGGTTGCCCGGGCGAGCTGTCCGGTGCGGGCGAAGGATTCGGCGAGCCAGAAGGAGCAGGCGAGGAACGCACCCTCGGGTCCACTCAGGCCGTCTTCGCCGGAGTAGCGGTCGACGAACGGCCCATGCCGCAGCTCCTGCCCCACGGCCGTGATCGTCGCGCCCATGCGCTGGACGTCGCCGTCGTAGCCATAGATGTGGCCGAGGAGGACGGCGGCGTCCAGGTCCTCGCTGCCGGCGGAGCGCACGTAGCAATTGCGGCGTGGCGAGACGCATCGGGTCTCGACGAACGTGGCGATCTTTTGGCGGGCGTCGTGCCAGTGGGCCAAGTGCCGGTCGGGAATGTAGCGGTGCTCGGCGAGGTGTGCCGCGCGGTCGAGCGCCACCCAGCACATCATCTTCGACTGGGTGAAGTGGCGGGGTGCGCTGCGGACCTCCCAGATGCCGGAGTCGGGATGCTGCCACACAGCGCAGACCAGGTCGGCGACCTCCGCCAGGCGCCGGGCGACGTCCGCATCCAGCCGGCCGGCGGCCTGCGCGTACAGCCAGGCGGTCTGCATCAGCTCGCCGTACGTGTCGAGCTGGATCTGGCCGACGGCCGCATTGCCGACGCGGACCGGCGACGAGCCGCGGTAGCCCTCCCACGGGAGGGCCCGTTCCGTGGTGTGGGCTCCCCCGTTCAGCCGGTAGAGCACCTTCAGGCGGGGGTGGGTCAGCTGGGAGGCGTGCATCAGCCACCAGAAGTAGGCATGTGCTTCCGCGGGGCAGCCGAGCTGCAGGAAGGCGGCCAGGGTGTAGGCGGAGTCGCGGACCCACGAGAAGCGGTAATCCCAGTTGCGCTCGCCGCCGATGTGTTCGGGCAGCGAGGTCGTCACCGCGGCCGCGACCGCGCCCGACGGGGCGAAGACCAGCAGCTTCAAGGCCAGCAGGCTGCGCATCACCGCCTGGTGCCACCTGCCGGTGTAGATCCGGTCGTCCGCCCAGCGCCGCCAGGCCGCGCACGTGTGTTCCAGTCGTACGTCGCATTCGGCGCGGGCCGGGAGGACCAGTGGTTCCTGGTGAGCGAACGGCATGGCGATCAGGGCGCTCCTGCCCGGCGCCGTAAGGAAGCTGCCATTGATCGAATCCTCTTCGCACCGGGGTTCGCCGGCCTCCCAGGCACATACGGCGAGCGCGTCACCGCCGGCTGTCGCCACCGGGACTCCCACGCGCCAGGCCAACCGCGTGGGGCGGCTGCCGTAGCCGAATCGAGGCTGCACCCTCCACCGCATCGGCACGGCCCCCGATATGCCGTCGATGCGCCGTTGCAGTTCGCGTACCGGAGCCAGTGCGGCCTCGTCGTGCAGGGTCAGCGCGTCGGTGACCCGCACGGTGCCCTGCGGGGTGACGAAGGTGGTCTCCAGGACGTTCGTACCCGGCAGGTAGCGGCGTTCGCTCCGGTAGGGCAGCGCCGGTTCCAGGAGGAACCGGCCGCCGCGGTCGGCGTCGAGCACGGCGCCGAACACCGCGGGCGAGTCCAGATCCGGCAGGCCGAGCCAGTCCACCGACCCGTCACGGGCGACCAGTGCCGCGGTCCGGCCGTCGCCGATCACCGCGTAGTCGCGCAGTGGGACGAAGCCATCCGTCCGCGAGGCCGCCGGGCGATGGCGATCGGTTCTGGGAGAAGTTCCCATGGCTTCACCATCTCATCGGGCCTGATCTCCCGCTCTGCACAGGGCGCACCATGAACTCCGGGCGATCTGAGGAAGCGCGGCACGGGCGGGTGGTGCCGTGAGGTTCCACCCGCCGGAGGGGTTCGGCGCGCTCAGCGTCTGTTCACGGTCGCTGCCGCTTGGTGTGGTCGCTCTGGGCGAGCCGGGCGAGCGCGACGGCGCCGAGGAGCAGTCCGAAGTCGCGCAGGGCGATGTCGTAGTAGCCCGGGATGGTCAGCAGGTTGACGATGATGCCCGCGAGCCAGCCGGCCACCAGCCAGCCCCCGAAGCGCGGAACCAGCGCCACGGCGATGCCGGCCACGATCTCGATCGCACCCACCGCGTACATGGCCGCCTGGGCGCTGCCGGGAACGATGTCGTCGATCCACGGCGCGAGGTAGGTGGGCCAGTCGACGAGCAGGTTGGTGAACTTGTCCAGCCCGAACAGGATCGGCGCCACCGTGAAGCCGATACGCAGGATCGTGAACGCCTGGTAGGCGGGGTCGGTGAGCATCGCTCGGCGCGGGGCGGCGGCGGTGGTGCTTGTGGATGCGGAGGACATGGCCCCCTCCTTCTATCGGCAAGGTTCATTTCCTATAGAAGCCCTCTCCCGCTCTTTAGTCAATGGCTGTGGGTTTTACACTGGTGTTCGTGGACATCCCGAAGGAAGTACGCGACCCCGACGTCTCCGCCATCGCGGCTCTCGACGAGCCGACCCGCAGGAAGCTGTACGACCATGTGGTCCGCCAGCCGAGCCCGGTCAGCCGGGACGAGGCGGCCGCCGCCTTCGGGCTGGCCCGGAAGACCGCCGCGTTCCACCTGGACCGGCTGGCCGACGAATCGCTGCTGGACGTCGTCTACGAGCGCCGCAGCGGACGCTCCGGGCCGGGCGCGGGAAGGCCGGCCAAGCTCTACCGCCGCTCAACGAAACAGGTCGCCGTCAACCTGCCGGACCGCCGCTACGAGCTGGCCGGAAGGCTCCTCGCCCAAGCCGTGGAGGAATCCGACGCCACCGGCGAGCCGGTGCGGCAGGTGCTGCACCGCAAGGCCGAAGAGCTCGGAGCTCAACTGGGTGAGCAGAACAAGACCAACGTGTTCGACCTGCTGGAGCGCTACGGCTTCGAACCACGACACGAGAACGACTCCATCGTTCTGGCCAACTGCCCCTTCCACACGCTGGCCCAGGAACACACCCAGACGGTTTGCGGCATGAACCTCCACCTACTACGCGGTGTCCTCAGCAGCTCGGACGAGCCAGGAATCGAGGCATGCCTGGAACCTCGCCCCGGACAATGCTGCGTCCGGCTGCAGCCGGCCGCCTGATCGGACCGGCGCGCCTGCGACCCTGCAGCCAGTGCGGCGTGGATGGCGGTGGGCGGGGGTGCGGGCGCGTTCCTCCCCTCGGATGGATGACGCCGGGCGCCTGCCGGCCCGGCTGTCCGGGCCGCTGGACCCTGGAAGCAGGGGGCTGACGAGGGAGGCCGGGTGACGCTGTACCCGTAGACCGCGACCAAGCTCCGGTGGGGCCCGGTGGTCGACAAGTGCAGCAGGACCGGCTGCTCGACATCGCGGCCGGCTGCGGCGGCCCCGACGCGGAGTTCACCCCGGCTCCGTAGACCGGGCAGAGACGGACTGAAGCCGTCACCTCGCCAAGAGGTGACGGCCCTTCGCATGTTCCGGCCCCGGGCCCGCCGAGCTCCTGTCGGGGCGTTGTCGGTGGTGGCGGTGACCATGGGGAGATGAGCGCCGGTGTCGCGCCCGGGTCCCGCACGCGGGTAATCGAATCGGTCTCGGGGCCGGCCGGGGAGCCCTCGCAGAGTGGGTGCCCGGGGTGCTCGGCGTTCACGTCACCGGTCAGTCTCGGGGCCGGCCGGGGTGGCGCGGCTGGTCGACGCGGTCGCGGACACCACCGAACTCACGGTGCTCCCCCGGCGACGGTGCGACGGCGAGGGCCGAGCTGCACATGGCGGCCTCCCGGCTCTTCACGAGACCCCTAGCTATTCGGGTGCCGACCGCAGGGGAGCTCGACGGTGGTGCCCGTGCGCAACGTCGCCGCCCGTTGCATCGGCCCCTGGCGGCTACACGTTCGGCTGTAGACCGGCTGAACACGACCGCAGCGAAGGGCCGCCCTCGGCGGTCCGTTACGCTCACGCACCATGCCTGACCTGCCTCCTTTCCACAACGCCATCATCGACGCGATCATGGACCACGCCAGCCGCGCGACGCTGCCCTTCCAGCGTGCCAACCGGGCGGAGCAGCACGCGACGGCCTTCTGGTTCAACGAACTCGTCGAGGAGACCGACGAGGGTTCGGTCGTCCGGCAGTACCTGGTGACCGCGGGCGAGCGGACGAGTGGTCCCCGACCGGATGCCGCTCAGAGCCGTACCCCATCACCTGCACGACCCGCGCCCGCCCGCCTCGCGGAGGTGGTGCAGCAAGTGGGGCAGGTGCGGCACTCTCTCGAATGAATGCATTCACCCGATTCGTCTACCCCTGTGGAGTGTCCACCACGTCGCTTGCCGGCAAGACCTATGTTCCGCCCCGGATGTCCGAATCGGATGGATTGGGCGGAGGCGCCATGCGCAAGATCTTGGACAGGTACCTACCAGGCGGGAACAGCGGGGGTCAGCAGCCGGACGCTGGTGCCACGAAGCGGCCACACGGAGCGGGTCGCAGGCTCATGTACAGCATCCCGCCGCTGGCTCTTCTGAGCCTGCTGGCGGGACCGGCCGCCGCTCAGCCCGCGTCCAGCCAGGTCAACGACGCGATCACCTACAGTTCGATCCCCAAGCAGCTGCCGGGCAACGTCACCAGCCTGGGCTTCGAGGCGGCCTCGACGAATGAATTCGGCGACGAAGTAGAACTCGCCCCCCAAACCGGCACGGTTCGCACCCTCAAGACGCTGCGGGTGGTGCTGTCGAGTTTCGCGTGCCAGACCGGGACGTGGTCTGCCGGGAACTGTGGGACGACGGCAGGGGCAACCTTCAGCCACCCCATGACGGCGAACATCTATGCGGTGGACAACTCCGGTCCGACCCCGACCCCGGCCGGCGCGCCGTTGGCCACCGTGACGGTGACGCCCGACATCGCGTACCGACCTGCGGCGGACCCCTTCAATTGCACCGGGGCGGACGCCGGCAAGTGGTTCAGCGCGAAAGAGCAGAAGTGCTACAACGGGTTCGCGCAGACCGTCCAGTTCAAGTTCCCCAAGGTCGACCTGCCCGACCAGGTCATCTGGACGGTCGCGTTCAACACCACGCACTCCGGCTACAGCCCCATCGGGGAGAGTGCCGCCTGCTACACCGCCGATGGCGGCTGCCCCTACGACTCGCTCAATGTCGGAGCGCAGACGTTTCCCGGAGCCCCCTTCGCCGGAACCGACGTTGATCCGAACGGGGTCTTCCTCAACTCGGATTCCGGTTCGGAATACTGCGACGGCGGCGCCGGCGGAACGGGAACCCTCCGCCTCGACACGCCGTGCTGGACCGGCTTCACACCGCTGGGGGAGATCAGGACCCAGTCAAACTAGGGCCTGTGTGATGTCGTGATCATTCGACGGTCTTCAGGAGGTCGTCGATCCAGCTCATTGCGGCGCTGAGTTGGAGGCCGGCGAGGTAGCTTTCGGGTGTCTTGTCGTAGCGGGTGGCGATGCCTCGCCTAT
>NZ_JBSGZP010000414.1:0-6681 GCF_053611065.1 Streptomyces sp. NPDC054840 | reverse complement strand
CGTCCGCGCCGGGGACGGAGCGCCGGGACGGACCGCCGGGACGGAGCGCCAGGACGGACCGCCGGGACGGGGAGTCCCGGGGCGATCCGTGGCACCGGGGCTTCGCCCTCCCCGGCACGCGGGACCTGCGAGCATGGGCGGTATGGCTACTCACTTGATCACCGGTGCCGGCTCCGGCATCGGCGCCGCCGTCGCGGCCCGGCTGCACGCCCGCGGCGACGACCTCGTCCTCCTCGCCCGGGACGCCGGCCGTGCCCGCGAGCTCGTCGACCGTTACCCCGGCGCCACGTCCCTCGTCGGCGACCTCGCCGATCCCGACCGGCTGTCGTGGGCGTTCTCCAAGCAGGCCGTTCCGGAGCGGATCGACTCCCTGCTGCACATCGCAGGGATCGTCGACCTCGGACCGGTCGGTGAGCTCCGGCCCAAGACCTGGCACCAGCAGCTCAACGTGAACCTGATCGCCCCCGCCGAGGTCACCCGGCTGCTGCTGCCCACCCTGCGGGCCTCACACGCCGACATCGTCTTCGTGAACTCCGGCGCCGGACTGCGCGCCCACGCCGACTGGAGCGCCTACGCCGCCTCCAAGCACGGGCTCAAGGCGCTCGCCGACTCGCTGCGCGACGAGGAGAAGCCCCACGGCATCCGCGTCACCTCCGTCTACCCGGGCCGCACCGCCAGCCCCATGCAGGCCAAGGTGCACTCCCAGGAGGGCAAGGACTACGACCCGGCCGCCTGGATCGACCCCGAATCCGTGGCGACCACCATCGTCATGGCCATCGACCTGCCCCGCGACGCCGAGGTCAACGACCTGAGCGTCCGGCCGGGCCGATGAGCGCCGGCGCCACCGGCGTCGGATCGCTGCCCGGCGGCGACGCCCGCGAGGCAGCGAAGACCGTCACCGGAACCTTCGAGGAGTTCCCCTACCTCGCCGAGCTGCCCGCCCGCGGGCCCGGCGCGGACATGATCGGCCGCTCCCTCGGACTGCTCGTCGACATGTACGCCCACGTCGAGCCCAGCGGCTGGCGGATCAGCGACCGCCCGGGGCGGGACTCGAAGCGGTCCCGGTCCTGGCTCGGGGAGGACCTCGACGCGCTGGAAGAGTTCACTCAGGGCTACGCGGGCCGGCTCAAGGTCCAGGCCGTCGGGCCGTGGACGCTGGCCGGCGCCCTGGAGCTGCACGGCGGCGAGGCCATGCTGCAGGATCCGGGGGCCTGCCGGGACCTGGCCGGATCGCTGGCCGAGGGCCTGCGCGAGCACCTGGCCGACGTACGCAGGCGCATTCCCGGGGCGCAGGTCGTGCTGCAGCTCGACGAGCCCTCCCTGACGGCCGTACTCCTCGGCCGGGTCCGCTCGGCGAGCGGCTACCGCACCTACCGCGCCGTCGACCGGCAGGTGGTCGAGGGCACGCTGCGCGACCTGTTCGCCGTCCACGACGGGGAGGTCGTGGTGCACTCCTGCGCGCCCGAGGTCCCCTTCGGCCTGCTCCGCCGGGCCGGCGCCACGGGCGTGTCGTTCGATTTCTCGCTGCTCACCGAGCGCGAGGACGACGCCATCGGGGAAGCGGTCGAGGGCGGCACGAAACTCTTCGCCGGAGTGGTGCCCGGCACCGACACCCCGTTGTCGGACCCGGGCGGTAGCGTCATGGGTGTCAGGAAGCTTTGGCGCAGGCTGGGGCTGGCCCCGGGGACTCTGGCGGAGTCCGTCGTGGTCACCCCGTCGTGCGGTCTGGCGGGCGCTTCGCCCGCCTACGCCCGCGCGGTGCAGGCGCATTGCGTCAGGGCGGCGAGGTCGCTCGCCGACAACCCTGAGTGACGGTCGAAGACGGGCCACAGGAGGACACGGCATGGCAGCCGAACAGCAGGACACGGCAGTACCGACGGCTGTGCGTGATCAGCACGCGCTGCTGGCGGAGCAGGTCGAGGAGCACCGCTTCCGGTACTACGTGAACGACCAGCCGGTCGTCAGCGACGCCGAGTTCGACCAGCTGCTGCGCTCGCTGGAGGCACTGGAGGAGCAGTACCCGGAGCTCCGTACGCCCGACTCGCCCACCCAGAAGGTGGCCGGGGCGTACGAGACGGACTTCGCCTCCGTCGAGCACCGGGAGCGGATGCTCTCCCTCGACAACGCCTTCGACGACGAGGAACTGTCGGCCTGGGCCGAGCGGGTGGCCCGGGACGTGAACACCTCGGACTACCACTACCTGTGCGAGCTGAAGGTGGACGGCCTCGCCGTCAACCTCACCTACGAGAAGGGCCGTCTCACCCGGGCGGCCACCCGCGGCGACGGCCGCACCGGCGAGGACATCACACCCAACGTCCGCACCATCGCCGAGATCCCGGACCGCCTGAAGGGCGACCGGATCCCGGCTCTGGTCGAGATCCGCGGTGAGGTCTACTTCCCGATGGAGAAGTTCCTGGAGCTCAACGCCCGTCTGGTGGAGGCGGAGGGCAAACCCTTCGCCAACCCGCGCAACGCGGCGGCCGGTTCGCTGCGGCAGAAGGACCCCAAGGTCACCGCGAGTCGCCCGCTGCACATGGTCGTGCACGGCATCGGCGCCCGCGAGGGCTTCGAGATCGAGCGTCAGTCGCAGGCGTACGAGCTGCTGCGCGAGTGGGGCCTGCCGACCGCGCGGCACAACAAGGTGGTCTCCACCCTCGCCGAGGTCCGGGAGTTCATCACGGACTTCGGCGTGAACCGGCACTCGGTGGAGCACGAGATCGACGGCGTCGTCGTCAAGCTCGACGAGATCGCCCTCCAGGGCCGGCTCGGCTCCACCGCGCGCGCCCCGCGCTGGGCCATCGCCTGGAAGTACGCGCCCGAAGAGGTCAACACCAAGCTGATCGACATCAAGGTCGGTGTCGGCCGCACCGGCCGCGTGACCCCGTACGCACAGGTCGAGCCGGTGAAGGTGGCGGGCTCCGAGGTCGAGTTCGCCACCCTGCACAACCAGGAGGTCGTCAAGGCCAAGGGCGTTCTCATCGGGGACACCGTCGTCCTGCGCAAGGCGGGCGACGTCATCCCCGAGATCCTCGGCCCGGTGGTGGACCTGCGCGACGGCACCGAGCGGGAGTTCGTGATGCCGGCCGTCTGCCCCGCGTGCGGGACGGAGCTGCGGCCGATGAAGGAGGGGGACATCGACGTCAGATGCCCCAACGCGCAGACCTGTCCGGCGCAGTTGCGCGAGCGGATCGCGTACCTGGCCGGCCGGCAGTCCCTGGACATCGAGAACTTCGGCATGGTGGCGGCGGCCGCGCTGACCGGCCCGCTGGAGCCGGCCCGGCCGCCGCTGCTGGACGAGGGGGACCTCTTCGGCCTGACCATCGAGCAGTTGCTGCCCATCAAGGCGTACGTCCTGGACCCGGACAGCGGGCTGCCCAAGCGTGACCCCAGGACGGGCGAGGAGAAGATCGTCAGGGTCTTCGCGAACCAGAAGGGCGAGCCGAAGAAGAACGCCCTGTCGATGCTGGAGCACATCGCCGCCGCCAAGAACCGCCCGCTCGCCCGCATCATCAACGGCCTGTCGATCCGTCACGTCGGACCCGTCGCGGCCGAGGCCCTCGCCCGCGAGTTCCGGTCGATCGAGCGCATCGAGCAGGCCACCGAGGAGGAGCTGACCGCGACCGAGGGCGTCGGCGCGATCATCGCCGCCTCGCTCAAGGAGTGGTTCGCGGTCGACTGGCACCAGGAGATCCTGCGCAAGTGGCGGGAGGCCGGGGTCCGGATGGAGGAGGAAGGTTCCGCCGAGGAGGAGGGCCCGCGGCCGCTGGAGGGGCTGACCGTCGTCGTCACCGGCACCTTGCGGAGCCACACGCGGGACGGCGCCAAGGAGGCCCTGCAGAGCCGCGGCGCCAAGGTCACCGCATCCGTGTCGAAGAAGACCTCCTTCGTCGTGGTCGGTGACAACCCGGGCTCGAAGTACGACAAGGCCGTGCAGTTGAAGCTCCCCATCCTCGACGACGCCGGATTCGCCGTGCTGCTGGAGCAGGGGCCGGACGCGGCACGGGAGGCCGCGCTCCCGGTGGACGGCGGGGGCGGAGCGGAGTAGTACCGACAGGGGAATCGCCGAAGGGGAGTGGCGAAGGCGGACGGATGCGTGGCGTGCGGCCGAACGGGCGGGCGCACGCCAGGCGCGACGAACGGTGGTAAACGGCCGGTACAAGGCTGGTCGCAGGGCGGTGAGCTGTCGGATCATCGGACGGGTGACAGGGGGGCCCGGTCCCAACTCACCTGTTCGGCGGATACCGTACTGATGAGGATGGCTGGGTCGCATTCGGGCAACCACTGCCGACCGCTGCCCCTGGGAGCCTCGCGCGTCCTACTGTTGAGGGGTGCGCCTGTCGTGCACGGCTGCAGGATGCGATTTCGGCCGTGGTGGCATGACATCGGGGCCATCGCGTGACATCGGCATCGCCGGCTGTGAGAGGTACGGGCATGAAACCCACCGAAAGCGCCGACCCGTCACCTGAATTCGGCGGGGACATCCCGTCCATGCGGGCGGGCAGGACGGGCAGGCTCGGTCTCCTGGGTGCCAGGACACCGGAGACCCGACCGGTCCCCACCGGTGCGGGCGGGCAGGAGCGGCGCGGCGCGCTGCCGCTCATCGTCGTGGGCCTCGCCGTCACGGTGCTCACCATCGGCATCGTCTCCGCGCTGAGCGGCCGTCATGCGCTCTTCCCCGGCGGGCCGGTCGGCTGGGCACTGGCCCTCCTCACCGGCATCATCGTCGGCCACCTCGTCGCCCTCGGCCGCGACCGCTGGTGGGGCGGCACCGGATCGGGCGCGGCCCTCACCCTCGGCGTGCTCATCCTCTACGGATGGGTCCCCGCCGGACTGGTCTCGCTGGCGGTGGTCTCCCTGGTGGGGGCCGCGCGTCGGCACCGCTGGCGGCAGGGGCTGCTGCACGGCTCCGTGGACATCCTCGGCATCGGCGCCGGCGCCCTCGTACTCGCCGCCTTCGGTGAGGCGCCCTCCGTCGAGACCCCCTGGCTACCCGGGTTCTGGGGGCTGGAGGCGGTCCCCGAGATCGTCCTCGTCGCCGTCGCCTACCTGCTGGCCACCCGGTTCCTGCTCTGGATCGCGCTGGCCCCGCGCGGCGACGGGCTGCCCACCGTCGCCCGCACCGCCCTGCTCCGGCACGCCTTAGTCGCCGTGGCGCTGCTCGGCATCGCCCCCCTCATCTGCGTCGTCGCCGTCACCCAGCCGGTCCTGCTGCCGCTGTTCGCCGTACCGCTGATCGCACTGGACTCCACCCTGTGGATCGCCCGGGCCCGCGCCGAGGAACAGCTGCGGGACCCGCTGACCGGGCTGCCCAACCGGCAGTGGCTGCTGGAGCGGGCCTGGTCCGCCCTGGACGAGGCCGAACGTTCCGGCACCCGGGCCGCGCTCGTGCTCATCGACCTCGACCGCTTCCGGGCGGTCAACGACACCCTGGGGCACCTGGCGGGCGACCGCCTGCTCCTCCAGATCGCCGAACGGCTGCGCCAGGCCCTGCCCGAGGACGCCGAGGCGGCCCGGCTCGGCGGCGACGAGTTCGCCGTCCTGCTGCCCTTCGCCGACTCCACCACCAGTGCCCAGCGCATCGCCCGCCACCTGGTCGCGGAGCTCAGCTCCCCCCTCGACCTGGACGGCCTCACGCTCGTCCTGGAGGCCAGCGCGGGCCTCGCCGTCTTCCCCGACCACGCGCTCGACGCGGAGGGGCTGCTGCGGCGCGCGGACGTCGCGATGTACCAGGCGAAACGCGACCGCACGGGAGTCGAGGTGTACGAGTCCAAGCGGGACAGCAACACCCCCGACCGCCTGGGCCTCCTCGGTGACCTCCGAAGGGCCCTGGACGCCGGGGAAGTGGAACTCCACTACCAGCCGAAGGTCCGCTTCGACGGCCAGGTCGCAGGCCTCGAAGCGCTGGTGCGCTGGGTGCATCCGGAACGCGGGCGGGTGTCCCCGGACGAGTTCATCGCGATCGCCGAGACCTCCGGGCTGATGCCGCACCTGACCGAGTACGTACTGGAGACGGCCCTCGCCCAGGTGGCGCGGTGGCGGGCCCAGGGCCTCAAGGTCCCGGTGGCCGTCAACGTATCGCCCCGCGACGTCCACACCCCGGGCTTCGCGGGCGCGGTCGCCGCCAGACTGGCCCGCCACGGGGTCCCGGCGAGCGGGCTGCAACTGGAGATAACGGAACACGTCCTGCTGGAGGACCCCCAGCGGGCGGCCGACACCATGGCCGGGCTCACCGGTCACGGCGTGAAGATGTCCCTGGACGACTTCGGCACCGGCTACTCCTCGCTCGTCCACCTGCGCCGGCTGCCGGTCAGCGAGCTGAAGATCGACCGGTCGTTCGTCGGCCGGCTGGCGGTCGACGCGCAGGACGCGGAGATCGTCCGCTGCACCGTGGACCTGGCGCACTCACTCGGCCTGCTGGTCGTGGCGGAGGGCGTGGAGGACGACGAGACGTGGGAGCGGCTGCGGGACCTCGGTTGCGACGCCGTCCAGGGTTGGCTGGTCGCCGCCGCCATGCCGCCGCAGGAGGCCACCGCCTGGCTGCTGGCCCGCGGCGAGCGAGGCTGGCGCCGCCCGGCGGACATCACGGCCGAGCTCGCGGCCGCCGAGGCCGACGCCGTCTGACTCTCGTCGGGTGCGGTCGGCCCGCGGGTGCCGCGCCGCTGCCGGGGCTTCGCCCCGGAC
>NZ_JBSGZP010000413.1:0-6685 GCF_053611065.1 Streptomyces sp. NPDC054840 | reverse complement strand
GTACCGCCCGCGGGGGGTGGGGGAGATGGCGAAACGCGAACGCGTCGTACGCATGTCGGTCGAGCAGCCGCTCTGGCGTGCCCTGACCGCGTACCGACTGCTGACCATGGTCTACGCGGCGCTGCTGTTCGCCGCCGCGTACAAGGAGTTCCCGCGCCCGGGGGTCGCGGTCGGCTACCTCGCCTTCCTCGCCGTCTGGACCCTCGCCACCTCCCGCAAGGTGGCGAACGCCGCGAGCTGCACCAAGGGCTTCCTCGTCGCCGACCTGACCGTCGCGATCGTGGGCATCGTGCTGACACCGGTCGCCGACACCCAGGAGCGGATCACGTCGGGCGGCAGCACCCTCCCCACCATCTGGACGGCGGGCGCGGTCCTCGCCTTCGCCATCAAGGGCGGCTGGCGCTGGGCCTGCTTCGCCTCCACCTTCGTGGCGGCCGCCAACCTCGCCATCCACACCGGCCGGCCCACCGAGGACACGCTGCACAACGTCCTGCTCGTCTGGGTCGCCTCCGTGGCCATCGGCTACGTCGTCGAGGTCGCCCGGGCCAGTGAGAACACCCTCGCCCGTGCCCTGGAGATCGAGGCCGCCACCCGCGAGCGGGAGCGACTCGCCCGCGACATCCACGACGGGGTCCTCCAGGTCCTCGCCATGGTCCAGCGGCGCGGCAGCGAGCTGGGCGGCGAGTCCGAGGAGCTCGGCCGGATGGCGGGGGAGCAGGAGGTGGCGCTGCGCACGCTGGTCTCCAGCGGGCTGGTGCGGCCCTCCCGGGTCTCCAGCGACGGGTCGCGCGGCGCCCTGGTGGACACGTACGAGGTGGACGAGCCGGGCACCGACACCGGCGAGCTGGACCTGCGGACGCTCCTCGCCCCGCACGCCGGGTCCCGCGTGAGCTTCGCCGAACCGGGCACCCCGGTGCCGCTGCCGGTGCCCGCCGCGAAGGAACTGGCCGCGGCGGTCGGCGCCGCCCTGGACAACGTGCGCAAGCACGCCGGGGAAGGGGCGCGGGCCTGGATCCTCGTCGAGGACTGGGGCGACGAGGTGATCGTGACCGTTCGCGACGACGGCCCCGGCATCCCGGCGGGCCGGCTCGACCAGGCGGCGGGCGAGGGCCGGATGGGGGTGGCCCTGTCCATCCGCGGCAGGCTGCGCGAGCTCGGCGGCAGCGCCGATCTGGTGTCCGTTCCCGGGCAGGGCACCGAAGTGGAATTGAAGGTACCCAGGGGGAGGACGGACAAGAGATGAGCGAGCGCACCGACGTGAACGACCCGAACAGGCCGAACGAGCTGCACGAGATCAGGGTGATGGTCGTCGACGACCATCCGATGTGGCGGGACGCGGTCGCCCGCGACCTGGCCGCCGCGGGCTTCGACGTCGTCGCCACCGCCGGCGACGGCCCCGAGGCGGTCCGCCGGGCCCACGCCGTCACGCCCGACGTGCTGGTCCTCGACCTCAACCTGCCCGGCATGCCGGGCGTGCAGGTCTGCAAGGAACTGGTCGGCGCCGACCCGGCCCTGCGGGTCCTGGTCCTGTCGGCCAGCGGTGAGCACGCGGACGTCCTGGAAGCGGTGAAGTCCGGCGCGACCGGCTACCTGCTGAAGTCCGCCGGCGCCCAGGAGCTGATCGACGCCGTCCGCCGCACCGCGGCCGGCGACCCGGTCTTCACCCCCGGCCTGGCCGGGCTGGTGCTCGGCGAGTACCGGCGCCTGGCCACCGACCCGCTGCCGGCCACCTCCGACGAGCCGAAGGCCCCGCAACTGACGGACCGTGAGACCGAGGTGCTGCGGCTGGTGGCCAAGGGACTGTCGTACAAGCAGATCGCCGAGCGGCTCGTCATCTCCCACCGCACCGTGCAGAACCACGTCCAGAACACGCTGGGCAAGCTGCAGTTGCACAACCGCGTGGAGCTCGTCCGGTACGCCATAGAACGCGGACTCGACGACGCGTAGTACCCGCACGGGGGACGTCCCCACCGGCCGTCGATCGTACTTACGACCTCGTACGAGTGAACGGGCGTACGCAACGCCTCGCGATTCCACCGGAATTGCCCTCTCCAGGCCCCTTGCTGTGACCTGGGTCACCACTAGCGTGACCGTCATGGCGATTGGAGATTCCATGAAGGTCGGAGTGCTGACCGGCGGCGGCGACTGCCCCGGGCTCAACGCGGTGATCAGGGCCGTCGTCCGCAAGGGCGAGCAGGAGTACGGCTGCGGGTTCGTCGGGTTCAAGGACGGCTGGCGGGGCGCGATCGAGGGGCGGACCGTCCCCCTCGGCATCCCCGCCGTCCGCGGCATCCTGCCCCGCGGCGGCACCATCCTCGGCTCCTCGCGCACCAATCCGTTCACGACGGAGAACGGCGTGCGGGACATCAAGGAGAACCTCGCGAAGTACGAGGTGGACGCGCTCATCGCGATCGGCGGCGAGGACACCCTCGGGGTCGCCGCCCGGCTGTACGAGGAGTACGGCATCCCCTGTGTCGGTGTGCCCAAGACCATCGACAACGACCTGTCCGCCACCGACTACACCTTCGGCTTCGACACCGCCGTCGGCATCGCGACCGAGGCCATCGACCGGCTGCACACCACGGCCGAGTCCCACATGCGGGTCCTGGTCGTCGAGGTCATGGGCCGGCACGCCGGCTGGATCGCCCTGCACTCGGGGCTCGCGGGCGGCGCCAACGTCATCCTCATCCCGGAGCAGCGCTTCGACGTGGACGAGGTCTGCGCCTGGGTGACCTCCCGGTTCCGGGCGAGCTACGCGCCGATCGTGGTGGTCGCGGAGGGCGCGATGCCCAAGGACGGGGAGATGGTCCTGAAGGACGGCACCCTGGACTCCTTCGGGCATGTCCGGCTGTCGGGCGTGGGTGAGTGGCTGGCCAAGGAGATCGAGGCGCGGACCGGAAAGGAGGCCCGTACGACGGTGCTCGGGCACATCCAGCGGGGTGGCACGCCGAGCGCCTTCGACCGGTGGCTCGCGACCCGGTTCGGGCTGCACGCGATCGAGGCCGTGCGCGACAGGGACTTCGGGAAGATGGTCGCGCTCAAGGGGACGGACATCGTCCGGGTGCCGATCGCGGAGGCGACGTCGAAGTTGAAGACGGTGGATCCCGCGCTCTACAAGGAGGCCGGGGTCTTCTTCGGCTGAGCGGCGATCCGCCGCCATGGGCCGTAGGGTGACGAACGGCCCATGGTTCGAGGTGCGGGAGCAAGCGTGGAGATCCTGGCATTCGGTGTGACCGCCGACGAGAAGCCGCTCCTGGAACAGGCCTTCGCGGGGCAGTTCGCGGGGCAGCACGAGATCCGCTGCCTGGACGTCTTCCTGGACGAGGACACCGCACCGATCGCCGCCGGGTACGAGATCGTCTCCTCCAGCGTGAACGCCGACCTGAACGGCCGGGTGCTGCGGGTCCTGGCGGCGGGCGGGACGAAGCTGATCGCCCAGCGGTCCACCGGCTTCAACAACATCGACCTGGACGAGGCCCTGCGCCTCGGCCTGACGATCAGCCGGGTCTCCGCCTACTCGCCCCACTCGGTGGCGGAGTTCGCCTGGACCCTCGCGATGGCCGTGAACCGGCGGATCGTCCGGGCCTCGAACCGGACCCGGGACTTCGACTTCCGGCTGAACGGGCTGATGGGCCGGGACTTCCACGGCCGTACGGTCGGCGTGCTCGGCACCGGAAAGATCGGCGAGGCGTTCACCCGGATCGCGCACGGCTTCGGCATGCGCCTGCTGGGCTGGGACGTGGTGCAGAACCCGGTCTGCCTGGAACTCGGCATGAGGTACGTGGACAAGGACGAGTTGCTCGGCTCCTCGGACCTGGTCAGCCTGCACGTGCCACTGGTGGAGTCCACCCGGCACATCGTCGACGCGGCCGCGCTGCGCCGGATGCGGGACGACGCCATCCTGGTCAACTCCAGCCGCGGCGCACTGATCGACACCGAGGCACTGGTCGACGAGCTGCGGGCGGGCCGCTTCACGGGCGTCGGCCTGGACGTGTACGAGGCGGAGGCAGGCGTCTTCTTCCTGGACAAGTCCCTGGAAGCCGTCGAGGACGACACCCTGGCCCGGCTGGTCACCTTCCCGAACGTCGTGGTGACCTCGCACCAGGCGTACTACACGACGGACGCGGTGGGCCAGATCATCGCCACCACCGTCGCCAACGTGGCGGACCACCTGGCCGGCCGCCGCTCCGAGAACACCCTCGTCCCGCCGGCCTAGTGCTGTGTCCGGAAAGGTTCACCGGGTCACGACGCCCGGCAAACCTTCCCGCCCACAGCACTGGGTCGCGTCCCCGGAGTTCACCCGGACTTCGGCATACGGCCATACCGGCGGGCCGGGGCGGGGCTTAGATTCGGCCACGTGGACGTCCCTACCGTGCTCCGCTGGATCATGCCGGCCCTCGCCGCCATCCAGCTCGTTTACGCCCTCCGGGCCCTGCGGCCCGCCCTGCGCGCCGAGCCGGGCCGGCGGGTGGACCCGTGGCTCACCTTCGCCGATCACACGGTGGGCGCCGCGGTTTCGGCGGCGCTGGCGACCGGCAACCTCACCGCCCTCCTGTGCGGGCTGGCCGTGCTGGGACCGATCCTGACCTGGCAGCTGGTGCGCCACCTCCGGGCCGGCGGGTCCCCGGGGGCCGAGAGCCGGACGGGCTGACCGGCCATGGGGCGGCCGGCCCGTCCGGCGTGCGGCCCCTCAGGCCGGGGACACCGCCCGGATCCCGGCCAGCAGCTCGTGCAGCAGCTCCGCGCCCCGCAGGGTGAGGACCGACTCCGGGTGGAACTGCACCCCCGCGAAGCCCCTGGCGCGGGACCGCAGGGCGTGCACCTCTCCCGTGGCCGGATCGCGGGCCACCTCCACCCCCTCGGCCGCCAGCCGGTCGGCGCCGGCGTCGTCGCAGTGCGCGGTGTACGTGTTGTAGAAGCCGACCACCTCCTCGGCCCCGAACAGATCGATCCGGGTCTGCGCCCCCTGCGCCGGCTGCGCCTTGCGGATCAGCGGGAGGCCCAGCTCGGCGGCCAGCAGCTCGTGCCCCAGGCAGACCCCGACCAGTCCGTGACGGTGCCCGGCCAGCAGGTCGGCCGCCAGCGCGCGCAGCATCCGCATCCTGGGGTCCGCGGCCTCGGCCGGATCGCCCGGGCCCGGCCCCAGGACGACCGGACCCTCCCAGGCCAGGGCCGCCGCCCGCAGCCCCGGATCGTCGTAGCGGCGTACGGTCACCTCCAGCCCGGCCACCCGCGGACCCCCCACTCCCAGGACGTGCGCCAGCATCGCCGTGAAGGTGTCCTCGCCGTCCACCACCAGCGCGTGACCGGCCGGGGCCGCGGGCCGCTCCTGCATCCGGAGCCAGAACGGCGCCAGGTCCTGGCGGCGAGCCGCGAGGGCCGCCCGCACCCGCGGGTCGTCCCCGGGCCGGGCCCCCTCGAAGGCCGGAACCGGCGCGGCCGGCCGCACCCCGAGTGCCGCCAGCACCCCCGCCGCCTTCGCATGGGTCTCCGCCACCTCGCCCGCCGGATCCGAGTGCCGGACCAGCGTCGCGCCCACCGGCACCCGCAGCGCGCCGTCCGCCGCGATGTCGGCGGTGCGGATCAGGATGGGGGAGTCGAGGGTCTGCGCCCCCGCCGGATCCTGGCCGAGCAGGGCCAGCGCGCCCGCGTAGTACCCGCGCCCGCCCGCCTCGTACCGCTCGATGACACGGCAGGCGTTCTGCACGGGGGACCCGGTGACCGTCGCCGCGAACATGGTTGCGCGCAGTACCTCCCGCACGTCCAGCGAGGACCGGCCGCGCAGCTCGTACTCGGTGTGCGCGAGGTGGGACATCTCCTTCAGCCGCGGTCCGACGACGACCCCGCCCATGTCGCCGACCGTGCACATCATCTTCAGTTCCTCGTCGACCACCATCGACAGCTCCTCGGTCTCCTTGCGGTCGCCGAGGAAGGCGAGGAGGGAGTCGACCGTCGGCCCCCCGGACGGATAGCGATACGTGCCGCTGATCGGGTTCATCACGACCGTCCGGCCGGACATCCGCACGTGCACCTCGGGGCTCGCCCCGACGAGGGTCCGCTCCCCGGTGTGGACCAGGTACGTCCAGTACGCGCCCCGCTCGCCCTCCAGCAGCCGCCGGAACAGCGCGAGCGCGTCGGCCCGGCCGAATCCGTCGATGCGCCCCTCGTAGGTGCGCCGGATCACGAAGTTCGCGCCCTCGCCGCGGCCGATCTCGTCCTCGACGACCCGCCGGACGGTGGCCGCGTACTCCTCGTCGGGGACGTCGAAGCCGCCGCCGTCGACCCGCACCGGGTGGCTCGGCAGCGCGGCCATCGCCTCGGCCAGTGGCATCTCGTACGCCTCCTCGGCGACCAGCACGCTCAGCGGCGTGCCGTCGTCGCGTACGTCGAAGCCGCGCTCCCGGATCTGCCGGAAGGGGACCAGAGCGAGGGAGGGCAGCGCGCCGACGGGCAGGTCGGCGAGCCGTTCGACCTCGCTGACCTGCCCGGTCAGCACCTCGACGGTGGCGTGGTCGCGGCCGGGCGTCCGCCGGCGCAGCAGGGCGAAGGGCGGGCCGCAGGGGTCGAGCAGTCGGCTCAAGCGGTCGGGTGGGCTGGGGTTCATGGGGCGGAGCGTCCTTCCGGTAGGAGGAGCGGCCCCTGGGATCCGACAGCGAGGTCGAAAACGCGGAAGGCCGCCCCCTGT
>NZ_JBSGZP010000412.1:0-6695 GCF_053611065.1 Streptomyces sp. NPDC054840 | reverse complement strand
GTCCCCCCGGATTCACCCTCAAAGGTGAGTGGGTTGTCCACAATGCCCGCGCTGTCCACCAAGATCCACAAGGTGGGCGGGAATGCGGGACCGTCGGTGCCGGAGGTGGTGCCGGATGAACGCGAAGGGCGTGGCACAGCAGGCATTGGGGCGGTACGGCGAGAACCTCGCGGCCCGGCGGCTGACCGAGGCCGGGATGACCGTGATCGCGCGGAACTGGCGGTGCCGCGGCGGCGAGATCGACATCGTCGCCCGGGACGGGGACGCCCTCGTCGTCTGCGAGGTCAAGACCCGCCGGGCGGGTGAGTTCGAGCATCCCATGGCCGCCGTTCGGCCCGCCAAGGCCGAGCGCTTACGCACGCTCGCCGGGCGCTGGCTCGCCGACCACGGCGGACCACCCCCGGGCGGGGTGCGGATCGACCTGGTCGGGGTGCTGCTGCCACGGCGCGGCGCCCCCGTGGTGGAACACGTACGGGGGGTGGCCTGATGGGATTCGCGCGAGCCTGCTCGGTGGCCCTGGTCGGCGTCGACGGCGTGGTGGTCGAGGTACAGGCCGACCTGGAGCCCGGTGTGGCCGCCTTCACCCTGGTCGGGCTGCCGGACAAGACCCTGGTCGAGAGCCGGGACCGGGTGAGGGCGGCCGTGGTCAACTCGGGGGCGGCCTGGCCGCAGAAGAAGCTGACGGTCGGGCTGAGCCCGGCCTCCGTACCGAAATCCGGCGCCGGCTTCGATGTGGCCGTCGCGGCGGCCGTGCTCGGGGCGGCCGAGGTGGTCGACCCGGCTGCGATCGCCGACCTCGTCCTGCTCGGGGAGCTGGGGCTGGACGGCCGGGTGCGCCCGGTCCGCGGGATCCTGCCGGCGGTCCTCGCCGCGGCCGAGGCCGGCTACCGGCAGGTGGTGGTGCCGCAGCAGTGCACGGCCGAGGCCGCGCTGGTCCCCGACGTCTCGGTGCTCGGCGTACGCAGCCTCCGCCAGTTGATCGCCGTCCTGACCGGTGGTGAGGTCCCCGAGGAGGAACCCTGCGAGCCCCCTGGCCGGCCCGACCCGATGCTGGCCGGACTCCTCGTCCCGGGGGCGGGACTGGGCACGGGCCTCGCCCGGGGCCGGCCCGGCCGGGAGGATGGCGCGGACCTCCCCGACCTCGCCGACGTGGCGGGGCAGCACACGGCGCGCCGCGCCCTGGAGGTGGCGGCCGCCGGAGGACACCACCTCTTCCTCAGCGGACCGCCCGGGGCGGGCAAGACCATGCTGGCCGAGCGGCTGCCCCGGCTGCTGCCGCCGCTCACCCGTCAGGACTCCCTTGAGGTCACGGCCGTCCACTCGGTCGCGGGAATCCTCCCGCCCGGCGAACCCCTGGTCGCCAGACCGCCCTACTGCGCACCGCACCATTCGGCGACCATGCAGTCCCTGGTGGGCGGGGGTACCGGGATCCCCAGGCCCGGGGCGGTCTCCCTGGCCCACCGGGGCGTGCTCTTTCTCGACGAGGCCGCGGAGTTCCACAGCCGGGCGCTGGACGCGCTGCGGCAACCCCTCGAATCGGGGCACGTGGTCATCGCCCGCGCCGCAGGAGTGGTAAGGCTGCCCGCCAGGTTTCTGATGGTGCTCGCCGCCAACCCGTGCCCGTGCGGGCGCCACACCCTGCACGGAGCAGGGTGTGAATGCCCGCCCTCGGTGATCCGGCGTTACCAGGCGCGGCTGTCCGGGCCCTTGCTTGACCGGGTGGATCTGAGGGTGGAGGTCGAGCCCGTGACCCGCGGCGACCTGCTGGGGCGTGGCGGCCGCGGGGAATCCACCGCGGTGGTCGCCGACCGGGTGCGGCAGGCCCGGGAGCGGGCCGCGGCCCGGCTCGACGACACGCCGTGGCGGCTCAACTCCGAAGTGCCCGGGCGGGAACTGCGCACCCGGTGGCAGGCGGGACCCGGCGCGCTGGCTCCCGCCGAGCGCGATCTGGAACGGGGGCTGCTCACCGCGCGCGGGCTGGACCGGGTGCTCCGGGTCGCCTGGACCGTGGCCGACCTGCGGGGGCGGGATCGGCCCGAGGCGCTGGACGTGGCCGTCGCACTGGAGCTGCGGACCGGGATCGCCCGCGGGGCCATGTCGCTGCCGGGGGCGGGGACATGACCGGCTCCGGGGACGCGGAACTGCTGGCGCGGGCGGCGCTCACCCGGGTGCTGGAGCCTGGGGACGCACACGGCGGACGATGGCTGCGGGAGTTCGGCGCGGTGCGGCTGATACGACTGCTGACCGCCCCGGGGGCGGAGCCGGACATTCCGTCCGGGGTGCGGCCCGAGCGGCTTGCCGGGTACCGCAGGCGGGCCGCGCTGGCCGACCCCGGGCGGGACCTCGCGGACGCCGCCGAGGCGGGAGGACGGTTCGTCTTCCCGGGATCGGCGGAGTGGCCGACCCAGCTCGACGACCTGGGCGACGAGAGGCCCGTCGGACTGTGGCTGCGGGGCCGGCCGAACCTCCGCACCTGGGCGCTGCGTTCGGTCTCCGTGGTCGGGGCCCGCGCCTGCACCCCCTACGGCGCGCACATGGCCCAGACCCTGGCCGCCGGACTCGCCGAGCGGGGCTGGGTCGTGGTGTCCGGCGCCGCGTTCGGGATCGACGGCGCCGCCCACCGGGGGGCCCTCGCCTCGGGCGGCGCGACCGCGGCGGTGCTGGCCTGCGGGGTGGACGTCGCCTACCCGCGCGGACACGCCGGGCTGCTCGGCCGGATCGCTGGGCAGGGGCTGATCCTCGGGGAGCTGCCACCGGGCAGTCACCCGACCCCCAGCCGGTTCGTCATGCGCAACCGGGTCATCGCCGCTCTCACCCGGGGCACGGTCGTCGTGGAGGCCGCGCACCGCAGCGGCTCCCTGGTCACGGCCCGGCGCGCGCAGCGCCTGGGGCGGTTCACGATGGGCGTCCCCGGCCCCGCCACCAGCGGGCTCTCCGGCGGTGTGCACGAACTGCTGCGGGGCGAGGCCGCGCTCGTCACCGACGCGGCCGAGGTGATCGAGCTGGTCGGGGCCATGGGCGAGCTGGCTCCCGAGCGGCGCGGCCCCGTGCTCGCCCGGGACCTGCTGGACCCGGAAACCGCCCGTGTGCTCGAAGCACTGCCCGCCGGCCGCCCGGCGGACGCGGCCGAGCTGGCACTTGCCTCCGGCACCGGCGCCGATGAAGTCATCGGCAGACTGTACGAACTTCACTCTCTGGGGTTCGTCGAACGGCAGGGCGACGGCTGGCAGTTGAGCAGACAAACGGCTGGAGGAGGCACACAAACCGGGGCTGACCGGCGAGGCGGTCGTTGACCTGGGGTGTTCCGGTGAAAGAGTGAAACCGATGAGAGACGCGGTCTTCCCGGTGGCGGTCGCCGGGACCGAGCGCCAGGCGCCGGTCCCGGGTCGCCCGCGCGAGTCCGGGCGCCTCCCGGCTCCCGCGCCATCCCGTACTCTTCGCGCACCGCGACACTCCCGTCACGCTACGCTCCCAAGGAATCCGGCTCCGGCAAAGGCGAAGCATGCCCCAGCACACCTCAGGGTCCGACCGCGCTGCGGTGCCCCCCGCTGCCCGCGGCAGCGTGCGGTCCACCGCGCCCTCGTCCCTGGAGGTGCTGTGGCGCTCGTACAAGGAGTCGGGTGACGAGCGGCTGCGGGAGCAGCTGATCCTGCACTACTCACCCCTGGTGAAGTACGTGGCCGGCCGCGTCAGCGTGGGCCTGCCGCCCAATGTGGAACAGGCCGACTTCGTCTCTTCCGGGGTCTTCGGGCTGATCGACGCCATCGAGAAGTTCGACATCGAGCGGTCGATCAAGTTCGAGACGTACGCGATCACCCGGATCCGCGGCGCGATGATCGACGAGCTGCGGGCCCTGGACTGGATCCCGCGCTCGGTCCGGCAGAAGGCGCGCGCCGTGGAACGGGCCTACGCCACGCTGGAGGCCCAGCTGAGGCGCACCCCGACGGAGAGCGAGGTCGCCGGGGAGATGGGGATCGGCGTGGAGGATCTCCACACCGTCTTCAGTCAGTTGTCGCTGGCCAACGTGGTCGCCCTGGAGGAGCTGCTGCACGCCGGAGGGGAGGGCGGCGACCGCCTCTCGCTGATGGACACCCTGGAGGACACCACCGCCGACAACCCGGTGGCGGTGGCCGAGGACCGCGAGCTGCGGCGCCTGCTGGCACGGGCCATCAACACGCTGCCCGAGCGGGAGAAGACCGTGGTGACGCTCTACTACTACGAGGGACTCACGCTGGCCGAGATCGGCAACGTCCTCGGCGTCACCGAGAGCCGGGTCAGCCAGATCCACACCAAGTCCGTCCTGCAACTGCGCGCGAAGTTGGCAGATGTGGGGAGGTGAGCTTGCGCTACCTCCGTAGAGTGGATGCGTGCCCAGGATTCGAGCGGCCTCCGTGGCCGAGCACCGGTCGATGCAGCGCGGCGCCCTCTTGGACGCTGCGCGTTCCCTGCTGTCCGAAGGCGGGACGGAGGCGCTGACCTTCCCCGCCCTCGCGGAGCGGACCGGGCTCGCCCGGTCCTCCGTGTACGAGTACTTCCGCTCCCGCGCCGCCGTGGTCGAAGAACTGTGCGCCGTGGACTTCCCCGTGTGGGCCGCCGAGATCGAAGCGGCGATGGAGCAGGAGGAGTCACCGGAGGCGAAGATCGAGGCCTACGTGCGCAGCCAGTTGGGGCTGGTGGGCGACCGGCGCCACCGCGCGGTGGTGGCCATCTCGGCCAGCGAGCTCGACGCGGGCGCGCGGGAGAAGATCCGTGCGGCGCACGGCGGGCTCATCGCGATGATCGTCGAGGCGCTGAGCTTCCTGGGGCACGCGGAGCCGAGGCTGGCCGCGATGCTGCTCCAGGGCGTCGTGGACGCGGCTGTGCGGCGGATCGAGCTCGGCGCGGCGGAGGATCCCGACGTCGTGACGGAGGCCGCCGTCGCCATGGCCCTGCGGGGCGTCCGGGGCTGAGGCCCCCGGGGCTCAGCCCCGGACCCGCGCGCCTCGAACTCCGGCGAGGCCGGAGCGGCGGCCGGCGGTGCCGGGCCGGAGCGTGGTTCCCGCCTTTCAGGCGCCGGTGGGTTCTGCCGGGAGCAGCCTGGGGGTGGGCCGGGGGAGCAGGCCGAGCGGGTTGAGGTACACCTCACCCGCCAGGAGCCCCCAGTGCAGGCAGGGCGCCGGGCAGTGCGAGCCGTCCGTCAGCACCGCCACCACCTGGCCTGCCGTGACCTGCTCGCCCTCCGTGACCAGGGGCCGGACCGGCTCGTAGGTGGTGCGCAGCCCGTTCGGCAGGGCCAGCGAGAGCACTCCTCGCCCGGCGACGGGCCCGGCGTAGTGGACCCGGCCGGCCGCGACCGCCCGGAGCTCCGCGCCCACCGGCGCGGACAGGTCCACGCCGCGGTGACCGGCTGCGTAGGGGGTCGGCGGCGGGTCCCACCAACGGGCCACCGACAGCGGGGCGGGCAGCGGGCGGACCCCGGGAAGGGCCGACTGGGCCAGGGCCAGGAGCAGGCTGAGCAGCATGGTCGTCATGGACCCCAGCCTCCCGCGCGCGCCCGGACCGGTGCCTGGGCCTGTGGACGGCCGGGGCATTGTGGACAACGGCGTCACCCGGCATACCGCCGGGTCCCGTACACTTCTTGTGGCGATCCGGGTCACCGGGTCGACTTCGCACGCCCCGGCGCCAGGCTGAAACAGCCAGGTGACAGCGTCTCTCGGTCCCTCATGGGGGCAGGGCGCGGTGGGGCGTCAGGAACCAAACCGAGAAACCAAGGAGATGGCCATGGCCGTCGTCACGATGCGGGAGCTGCTGGAAAGCGGCGTCCACTTCGGTCACCAGACCCGCCGTTGGAACCCGAAGATGAAGCGCTTCATCTTCACGGAGCGCAACGGCATCTACATCATCGACCTGCTGCAGTCGCTGTCGTACATCGACCGCGCCTACGAGTTCGTGAAGGAGACCGTCGCGCACGGTGGCTCCATCATGTTCGTCGGTACCAAGAAGCAGGCCCAGGAGGCCATCGCCGAGCAGGCGACGCGCGTTGGTATGCCGTACGTCAACCAGCGGTGGCTGGGTGGCATGCTCACCAACTTCTCCACCGTCTACAAGCGCCTTCAGCGTCTGAAGGAGCTTGAGGCGATCGACTTCGAGGACGTCGCCGCCTCGGGTCTCACCAAGAAGGAGCTCCTGGTCCTCTCCCGCGAGAAGACCAAGCTGGAGAAGACCCTCGGTGGTATCCGCGAGATGTCGAAGGTTCCCAGCGCCGTCTGGATCGTCGACACCAAGAAGGAGCACATCGCCGTCGGTGAGGCGCGCAAGCTCCACATCCCGGTCGTCGCGATCCTCGACACCAACTGCGACCCCGACGAGGTCGACTACAAGATCCCGGGCAACGACGACGCGATCCGTTCCGTCACCCTGCTCACCCGCGTGATCGCCGACGCCGTCGCCGAGGGCCTCATCGCCCGCTCCGGCGCTGCGACCGGCGACTCGAAGCCGGGCGAGAAGGCCGCCGCCGAGCCGCTCGCCGAGTGGGAGCGCGACCTGCTCGAGGGCGAGAAGAAGGCCGACGAGACCGAGGCCGCCCCGGCCGCCGAGGCTGACGTCGAGGCCCCGGCCGCCGAGGCTGTCGTCGAGGCCCCGGCCGCCGAGGCTGTCGAGGCCCCGGCCGCCGACGCCGAGCAGGCCTGACCCACTGAGAGCGCCCGGCGTTCACG
>NZ_JBSGZP010000411.1:0-6717 GCF_053611065.1 Streptomyces sp. NPDC054840 | reverse complement strand
CGGTGACCCGCCAGCCCTGGCGGTGCAGGGCCAGGGCCGCGGTCAGCCCGCCGACCCCCGCGCCGGCCACCACCGCGTGACGCTGAACTGCCGACATGACGAGTCCCCCGCGTCCTCTTCCTCGGTCCGTCTCCCCCGGATCCTCTACATTTGTAGAGTCCGGTGTCTTACTCTACAGCTGTAGAGTGGGTCGATGTCCACCCCACGTACGAGTCCGCCCGCGGCGGATCGCAGAACGCTGATCGCCGATACCGCGATCGACCTCGTCGCCGCCGCCGGGCTCCGCGGCCTGACCCACCGCGCGGTCGACGGCGCGGCCGGGCTGCCGGCCGGGAGCACCTCGTACTACTTCCGTACGAGGACGGCGCTGATCGGGGCCTGCTACACGCGACTGGCGGAGCTGGACCTCGGCGACGTCGGCGATTTCGACGGCGAGGGCCCACCCCTGCCCGAGCTCCCACCGGCGGACCGGGAGACGGCCGCGGCCGCGCTGGCCGGGCTGCTGCACCGCTGGCTGACGGTCGGCCGCGCGCGCCAGCTGGCCCGCTTCGAACTCAGCCTCGAAGCGGCCCGCAACCCCGAACTGGAGGCGGACTTCCACCGGGCGGGCCAGGGGGCCCGGGCCCGCGCCGCTGGCATCCTCGCCGCCCTCGGGGCGCGGCGGCCCGAGGAGGCCGCCGAACTGCTGGTCGCCTGGACGGACGGGTTGCTCTACGACCGGCTGGCCGGCGCCCTCGCCCGTTCCCGCCCGGCCCCGGACCTCGCCGAGCTGACCTCCATCACCCGGCGGATGCTCGACGCGGTCCTCGCCGAGGCCTGACCTCCGGCGGCGGTCCCAGCCGGGAACATTCCGGATCGTCAGACCGTTCATCCAGGTGTGGGAGCGCGTGCCGCGGCCCCACCCCCATACGCCCAGGCCGGCCTTCCCCCCCGGTCGGCCCGGGCCCGCCCCGATCGGCCTTCCCCCCCCTGGCCGGTCGGGGCCCTTGCGTACGGTGGACGCCGCTGTCGTTCCGCCGAGGCGGTCGCGGTACGGAACCCCGGCGCCGCGTCACCCGGACGGCGCAAGACCGGCGGTGCCCGGAAGGCCATGCTCCTCCGTCGGTCCCCCGCCCCCGCCACCTGCCGCTCAGTGCGGCGGCCGGGGCAGGGACCGCTGCCGGGCGCGGACCGTGCGGGACGGGACGGGAGGCCGGCGCGCCGGGTCGGCGCTACGTTCCGGAAGCATGAACCGCATACCTGGTGATCGGCATCCCGGCCCCACCCGACGCGCCCTGCTCACCGCCGGGGCGGGGGCGGCCCTCGCGGCGGGTTGCACGCGCGGCGGCGCCCCCGGCGCTCCGGCGGCGGCGTCCAGCGGCGCCGCCACACCCACCGCGGCCGCCGGCGGCCTCACCCCGGGCGTGATGACCCTGTTCAAGGATCCGGGATACAACTTCAACGGTCTCCTCGCGCTCGGCGCCTCGGGCACCGGCGCCGCCGAGGTCGGCGAGGTCCTCACGGCCGTGAACACGATCAACGGCTCCGGACTGACCGCCCAGACGTACGTGGAGACCTTCCGCGCCCTCGGCGACCAGCTGCTGAAGGCGCCTCCGGGGGCGCCGGCCGACGGCCGGACCAAACGGTTCCGCGCGCTGCGCGCCGCCCAGTACTACGGCCAGGCGCTCTTCTTCGTCCTCGGTTCGGACGACCCCGGCAGCGAGGAACAGCTCTACAAGGCGGGACGCGGAGCCTGGGACACCTTCTGCGACCTGTGCGAGCCGGCCCCGGTGAAGGCGAAGGTGCCCTACGGGAGCACACCGCTGCCGGTGTGGTTCTTCCGCCCCGACACGAGCGGCACCCCCCGCCCGACGGTGATCCTGACCAACGGGAGCGACGGCCAGAACGTGGACATGTGGACCTACGGGGTCCCCGCCGCGCTGGACCGCGGCTGGAACGCGCTCGTCTACGACGGGCCGGGCCAGGGACAGCTGCTCTTCGTGGACCAGGTGGTGTTCACGCCCACGTGGGAGAAGGTCGTCACGCCCCTGGTCGACTGGCTGTCGGCCCGCCCCGAAGTGGACTCGGACAGGATCGCCCTGACGGGTCTGAGCATGGCGGGGGACCTCGCCCCGAGGGCGGCGGCCTTCGAGCACCGGATCGCCGCGCTGGTCGCCATGCCCGGCTGCGTGGAGCCGTGGCTGGGATTCCCTCCCGAAATCCGCAAGATCCTCACCCCCGACAAGCAGGAGACGAACGACATCTGGAACAAAGAGGTCGTCCCCGAACTGCCTCCGGACGCGGGCGACGTGATGAAGAAACGCTTCGAGCCCTTCTCCGTCCCCGCCATGCTCGAAGCGCGGCAGGGCAAGCTGTTCACCGACTTCTACACCCCCGCCACCCGGGTCCAGGCACTGTCCATCACCGATGTCGTCGGCCGGATCAAAGCCCCCACCCTGGTGCTGGACTACGAGGGCGAGCAGTTCTACCCCGGCCAGCCGCGCCGCATGTACGACGCCCTCACCTCGCCCAAGGACTATCTCAAACTGACGGCGGCCCAGGGCGCGCAGTTGCACTGCTCCCCGATGGCCCCGCAGCAGCACTGCGACGTCGTCTTCGACTGGCTCCAGAAGACGCTTCCGGACCGCTGACGGACGGCCACCGGCCACCGCCCGCGGACGCCCCCCGAGCGACGCGCTCCCGGCAGGACACAAGCGCCACCCACTCGGCAGGACCCCACTCGGCAGGACCCGGCGCGGCAGGACCCGCCGCGGCCGGGCTGCCGACCGCGGCGAGCGGCGCCGCCGCGGGACAGCCCGGGCGAAGGGCACCCCCTAGAATCCCGATCATGATCGCTGAGCTGCAATGCGTGGTCCTGGACTGCCCCGAGCCGCAGTCGCTCGCCGAGTTCTACCGGTCCCTGCTGGGTGGGAACGTCAACCAGCGGGACCGGCGCTGGGGGCTCGACGAGAGCTGGGCGACGCTCCACACGCCCTCGGGCCTCGTCCTCGCCTTCCAGCGCGCGACGGATCACGTGCCCCCGTGCTGGCCCGACCCCGCCCGCCCGCAGCAGTTCCATCTGGACCTCGGAGTCCCGGACCTCGACCGGGCGCAGGAGGAGGTGCTGGCGGCCGGCGGGACGCTGCTCGACGGTTCGGACGGGCGCGGCTGGCGGGTCTACGCGGACCCGGCGGGACACCCGTTCTGTCTCGTACGGCACGGAGCCGCGGGGGCGGTCTGAGCCGTCAGTCCGCCGACCGGGTCCAGCCGATGGCCTCGATGCGGTCGGCGTCTGCGGGGCGGTCCTCCGCGAAGAGCAGGCGGCCCGGCTCCGCCACGCGTACGACGTCCACGTAGGCCCCGCGTCCTGCGTAGCGGCCGGTCGCGCTGTGGCGGAAGCGCAGCCGTACCTCGCGTCCCGCCCAGGCAGCCGTGAGGGGGGCTTCGAGGCGGTGCCAGACGCGGCCCGACCAGCCGCTCACGGAGCCCTGCGGCCACTGCTCCGGCGTGCCGCCGGTGGACCGCAGCGTGCTGAAGGGCAGCGGCTCCCAGTGCTCCCCGTCGGCGGAGGTTTCCAGGTGCAGCGCGCCCTCGCCCGGCACTGTGTCCCACCACACGGCGCAGCGCAGCCGGGCGGCGGCCGTCGCCGGGCCGAGCGGCGGCAGCGTGAGGGTTCCCGAGGCGCCCGGCCGGACGCCGGAGAACCAGGCCGCGCCGCCGTGCCGGGTGCGGACGGGGACGGAGCGGGCGAAGCGGTTGCCGACCGCCACCCGCGGCGCGCTGCCGGCCCGCCAGGTCCGTACGGGGTGGACGGAGTTGCCGAGCAGGATCAGGAACGAGTCGGTGGAGGGGTCGAGGACCAGGGAGGTACCGGTGAAACCGGTGTGCCCCGCGGAGTGCGGGGTGGCCATGGCGCCCATGTACCAGTGCTGGTAGAGCTCGAAGCCGAGTCCGTGGTCGTCGCCGGGGAAGGCGGTGTTGTAGTCGGTGAAGAGCAGCTCGACGGATGCGGGGCGCAGGATGCGCTTGCCCGCGTAGACCCCGCCGTCGAGGAGGGTGCGGGCCAGGACGGCCAGATCCCAGGCGGTGCCGAAGACCCCGGCGTGGCCCGCGACGCCGCCGAGCGCGTACGCGTTCTCGTCGTGGACCTCGCCCCACACCAGCCCACGGTCCAGGCCGGACCAGGGCGGGCGCTGCACCTCGGTGGCGGCGATGACCCGGCGCCAGGAGAGCGGTGGGTTGTAACGAGTGCGGTGCATCCCGAGCGGAGCGGTGATCTCGTCGCGGAGCAGTGCGTCCAGAGTGCGACCGGTGATCCGTTCCAGGAGCAGTTGCAGCGCGATGAGGTTCAGGTCGGAGTACCGGTAGACGGTCCCCGGTGTCTCCTGCGGCCGGACCGACCACAGCAGCCTCAGCCGCCCTTCCCGCGTGGGCTCCTGGTAGAAGGGTGCCCAGGAACGCAACCCCGAGGTGTGCGTGAGCAGCTGGCGGACCGTGATGATCTCCTTACCGCCCCCGGTGAACTCGGGCAGGTACCGGCACACCGGAGCCTCCAGCTCCAGGCGCCCGCGCTCCATCTGCTGCACCGCCAGGACGGAGGTGAACAGCTTGGTCAGCGAGGCCAGGTCGAAGACGGTGTCCTCGGCCATCGCGATCCGCTCGGCCGCCGGGAGCTCCCGGACCCGGTCGGCCCGTCCGTCGTAGTCCGCGTACCGGACCGCGTACCCCATGGCGCGGTGCAGGGCGATGGTGCGGCCCCGGCCGGCGAGGACCACCGCCCCGGCGTAGTAGGGGTGTTCGGGGGAGGGGCCCAGGAAGCGCCGGGCCTCCTCGGCGACCCCCTCCAGGTGCTGCTCCGACAGGCCCGCCTGGCGCGCCGACCCGTACCGCAGCCGCAGCCCCTGGAGCGCGCGCCGCTCGGTGGGGCTGCCCGCGGCACCGGCGGAGCCCGGGAGCGCCGCGTGCAGGACGAGGACCCCGCCCAGCGCGAGCAACCGCGCCCCGAGCCGCCGCCGGCTCGGCGCCCGGCCCGCCGTGCCCGCGTCCCCGGTCCCGCGGGGCTGCTCCGGCTCCCGCCCATGGCCCGGTCGGCGCCCGGCCGCCGGCCCGCCGCCGCCCCCGCCCCCGCCTTCGTGTCCGTGTCCGTGCCCGTGTCCGTGCCCGGGTCCCTGCCCGTGCCCGTGCGCGGGTTCGCGCTTCGGCTCGCGCGGTTGGTCGGTGCCGACGACGCCCGGCCGTTCCGTGCCGGCCTCCGCCACCGCTTCGGCCCCCGTGTCCGCTGCCATGTCCGGTCCTCCTCGTCCGCAACCCGCGCCCACAACACCCGCGTCAGCCCTGCGCATTCCGCCCCCGCTGTCCGCACACGGTGACCCGCACCCGGCTGCCGGCGGTGTGCCGTCCTCCACACGCGCCGCCCGCCGGCCCGCCGCTCCGGAAGACCGCGCCGTCCGGGCCGGAGCAGCCCGGTACCCGTCGAGTGCGTCGCGGGCGATCCGCACGGTAGTGGGTATCTGCCCGCCCATCGGGCACCCTCCGCACCGACCGACCCGTAAAGAATCTGACACTGCATCAGAAAATCTCTTCCCTCGTCCGGCGGGCTGCGGCATCCTGCCGCCCATGGAGACGGAGCTGAGCAAGAAACTGGGAGTCGAGCACGCCATCTTCGGTTTCACGCCCTTTCCGGCGGTCGCCGCTGCCATCACCCGCGCGGGCGGTTTCGGTGTGCTCGGCGCGGTCCGCTACACGGCCCCCGACGACCTGAGACGCGACCTCGACTGGATGCAGGCGCACACCGACGGCAAGCCCTACGGCCTCGACGTCGTCATGCCCGCCAAGAAGGCCGTCGACGGCATCGGCGAGGCCGACATCGAGGCGATGATTCCGGCCGCGCACCGTGCCTTCGTCCGCGACACCCTCGCCAAGCACCACGTGCCCGAGCTCGCCGAGGGCGAGGCCTCCGGCTGGCGCATCACCGGCTGGATGGAGCAGGTCGCCCGGCGCCAGCTCGACGTCGCCTTCGACTACCCCGTCAAACTCCTCGCCAACGCCCTCGGTTCCCCGCCCGCCGACGTCATCGCGCGCGCCCACGACCACGGTGTCCTCGTCGCCGCCCTCGCCGGCAGCGCCAAACACGCCCGCCGCCACGCCGAAGCCGGCATCGACATCGTCGTCGCCCAGGGCTACGAGGCCGGCGGCCACACCGGCGACATCGCCACCATGGTCCTGGTCCCCGAGATCGTCGAAGCCGTCACCCCCCTCCCGGTCCTCGCCGCCGGCGGAATCGGCAGCGGCGAGCAGATCGCCGCCGGCCTCGCCCTCGGCGCCCAGGGCGCCTGGCTCGGCTCGCTCTGGCTCACCACCACCGAGGCGGACCTCCACTCACGCGCCCTCACCGAGAAACTGCTCGCCGCCGGCTCCGGCGACACCGTCCGCTCCCGTGCTCTCACCGGCAAGCCCGCCCGTCAGTTGCGCACCGAGTGGACCGACGCCTGGGACGACCCGGCGGGTCCGGGCGCGCTCCCCATGCCGCTCCAGGGCCTGCTCGTCGCCGAGGCCGTCTCCCGGATCCAGAAGTACGAGATCCAGCCGCTGCTCGGCACCCCGGTCGGCCAGATCGTCGGCCGGATGACCGAGGAACGCAGCGTCCAGGCCGTCTTCGACGACCTCACCAGCGGGTTCGAGAGGGCGATCGACCGCATCAACCGCATCGCCGACCGAGTCCGAGAGGCGTGACCGACA
>NZ_JBSGZP010000410.1:0-6746 GCF_053611065.1 Streptomyces sp. NPDC054840 | reverse complement strand
GCGTTGTGCGGCGGCGGCCTCGCCGCCCCGGGAGGACTCGATGAAGGTCGACGTAGTGGCCGAAGCCGTGATCGCCGCCACGTGCGGACGCGTCGCCGCCTACGCGGCCGACCCCACGAACGCACCCGAGTGGTACGCGAACATCAGGTCCGTCGACTGGCTGACCCCGCCCCCGGCAGCGGTCGGCTCCAAAGTCGCGTTCGTCGCGCGCTTCCTCGGCAGGCGGCTGGCGTACACGTACGAGATCACCGCGTACGAGCCCGGGCGCCGGATGGTGATGCGTACGGCGCAGGGCCCGTTCCCCATGAAGACGACCTACACCTGGGAGCCGTACGGGGAGGACGCGGACCGCACGCGCATGACCCTCCGCAACCAGGGAGAGCCCAGCGGGTTCGCCTCGATCGGCGCCGCCGTGATGGTGGCGGCCATGCGCCGCGCGCAGCACAAGGACCTGGCAGCCCTCAAGGCGCTCCTGGAGGCGCGCCGCTGAACGCCGACCTCACTTGGGCGGCAGTGTGGCGGCGAAGGCCGTGGCCGTCGTGACCCAGTGGTCCAGGACGGCATCCTCCGCCAGAGCGGGGCCGCTCACCGTCACCCAGCCCCGCATCGGACGCCCGGTGAAGTCCATGGGACGCGCCTCGGGGCGGGCGAGGGCCCGCTCGGTTCCCTCCGGGCCCACGCGGACGATGAGCTCGTCGCCGGCCACGCCCACCGTCATGTTGCCGTGCAGCAGAAAGGTGAGGCCACCGAACATCCGCTTCTCGGTGAGCTCGGGCTGCTCACCGAGCCGCTCGCGGAGCCGCTGGGCCAGCCCTTCGTCGTAGGTCACGGAATCACTGTCCTGCGCCGAGCGGTCGGGCGCACGCCGGACCCCTCGCCGGGACGCCGGCCCGCGAACGTGAGGGTCGAGGGGAGCGGTCAGTCCTTGTCCGTCCTCCGCGGCCGAGGGGCCGCGTGCCGTGCCGCCGGGGCGGCGAGGGCGTGGCGGGGGTCGGTGGCGCGGGTGATGGCGGACTCGACGGAGGCGACTCGGTCCGCCAGGAGGCCGAGGGCGGCGACCGCGCGGGTGAGCGGGTCGCCGTCGGGGCCGCCGAGGGTCTGCGCCCGTACGTGGACGGTCTTGATCGCGGTCCAGCGTGCGGCCTGCTCCGGTGTGAGGGCCGAGCGGAGTTCGGCGAGCTTGAGGAGGTTGGCCTCGGCGCCGGTGGTGAGGGTCTGGGCCTCTCCGGTGTAGTGGTCCTCGAGCACCGCGGCCAGCTCGGCGTCGTTCATGACGGGGTCGATCCGGGCGGCGATTTTGTTCATGTTGCGGTACGAGCCCTGGAGGAGGAAGGGCGGCTCGGTACGGGCTTCCTCACTTTGGGCGGCGGAGGCGATGTAGGCGGCGTTGACCGCGAGGACGGTGTCCCGGGCGGTCAGCAGGTGCCGCAGCACGGCGAGTATCCGCTTCAGCTCGGCGGGGGCGTACGGGTGGGCCAGTCCGTCGGCGCGGGCCGTCGGGTCGTGGGAGGCGATGCGCAGCAACAGGTCGAGGTCGGCGCGGTCGCGGCCGGCGAGCGGGGCGAGGACCGGGTTGGAGGTGAGGGCGTTCTCGACGAAGCTGGTGGCGAAGGCCGTCTCCTTGCCGGTCAGGACGTCGCCGAGATTCCAGACGTCGGCGCGGTTGGCGAGCATGTCGGGGATGCGGAAGCGGTGGCCGGACTCGGTGTACGGGTTGCCGGCCATGCAGACGGCGAACCGCTTGCCGCGCAGGTCGTAGGTGCGCGCCTCGCCGTTCCGGACGCCTTCCATGCGACGGGTGGCATCGCACAGCGAGATGAACTTCTGGAGCAGTTCCGGCGAGGTGTGCTGGATGTCGTCGAGGTACAGCAGGGTGTTGCTGCCGGCTTCCAGCGCGAAGTTGATCTTTTCGACTTCCCGGCGTGCGGTGGCGTTCGGTGCTTCGGCCGGGTCGAGCGAGGTGACCGTGTGTCCGAGCGCCGGGCCGTCCACCTTGACCAGGACCAGGCCGAGGCGGTCGGCCACGTACTCCATGAGGGTCGTCTTGCCGTAGCCGGGCGGGGAGATGAGCAGCAGCAGGCCGTTGCTGTCGGTCTGCTTGCTCTCGCCGGTGGTGCCGAGCTGCTTGGCGAGGTTGTCGCCGATGAGGGGCAGGAACACTTCGTCGAGGAGGCGCCCCCGGACGAAGGAGGACATGACTCGGGGCCGGTGGTCGTCCAGCCGGAGCCGTGTGCGTTCGGCGGTGACCAGAGCCGCACGCCGGCGCTGGTAGTCGCGGAAGCCGGGCATGGCTGTGGTGGAGAACTCCCTGGTACGGGAGAGCAGTTCGTCGATCCTTACGGTGAGGGACCGGCCGGTGATGCGTGGGTGGCGGCCGAGGAGGCCCTCGGCGGTCTCGGTCAAGGGGGCGTCCGACTCGTAGCGGTCGAGGTGCGGGCAGAGCTCGACGGCGGCTGCCTCCGCGAGGTCCCCCGGGGCGAGGGGTTCTCCGGTCGCGGTGGTGTACGAGGTGAGCCAGGCCTCGGCGAGCTGGCGCCGGTCCGCCAGAGCGGGCAGTGCGGCGAGGTCCTCGTCGAAGGCGGATGTGCCGACGGCGCGGCGGAACTTCTCCAGCAGAGTGCGGGCGCCCGTGCTCGTGACGAAGCCGCCCCGGGCGCGGGCCAGTTCCTCGAAGAGGTACTCGGCGGCGAGGACGCTGTCGGGGCCTTCGACGGCGGCCGCCAGTTCGGCCCGGAACTCGGCGATCGCGGGCGGCGCTCCGAACGCGTCCCGGATGCGGGCGAGCGAGGTGGCACGGCGGGTCCAGGTGGCCCGCTCCTCGGTGGTCGTGCGGTGGGCCCAGAACAGCTGGGCCTCGGCGCGGGCCGCGGGCGGGTAACGCAGCAGGCCCGCCGATTCGTGCAGGCGCACCAGGACGGTCAGGATGGCGGTGGCGTCGTGGTCGTGGACGCCGCGTTCGTACCCCTCGTCGTACGCGGCCGCGGCGGCGCGGCGGACGAGGTCCGGGAGGTCGGCCTCCGCAAGAGCGGCCGGTCCGTGCTCGGTGAGCAGGCGCGCGGCGAGGTACTCGGCGCGGTAGACGTCGGCGTTCTCGGAGGGCAGCGACTGACCCCAGGAGGCCCGGGTGGCCGCGAACTCCGGATCGGTGACCGGGGAGCGGTAGTCGGTGCCGGTGAGGGCGAAGGCCAGGGTGTCGCCGTGCGGGACCAGGGTGAGGTCCAGCGGCTGGGTGTTGACCGCGAAGCGGTGGCGGCCGAGCCGGACCGTCCTGCCGCCGTCCGCGTAGAGCTCGGCGCGGTCGCGCAGGGCGCGGCCGGCCTCCTGCCGTGCGGCCTTGATCCGGCCGTCGAGCTCTTCGGCGCGGGTCCCCTCGCCCAGTTCCCGCAGTTCGTCGGCCGTGCGGCGGACCTTGGCGACCATCGGGTCGGAGGCGAAGAAGGTACTGATCGCGTCGGTGTCGGTGAGAGTGGCCGTCCGGCGGGCGAGGGTCTCCAGGACCCGGGCGGCGGAGTCGGCCAGCTGCTCGGCGCGCCGGGCCCGGGCGTCCTGCAGCGTCTGCTTGCGGGCGGAGAACGCGTCGTGGACCTCGGTGCGCTTGGCCGCCAGTTCGGCGAGGAATCCGTCGCTCTCCGCGAACCGCGACTCCAGGTTCTCCAGCCGCAGCAGGAGCCGGGACAGCTGCTCGTCGCAGGCCTCCGGGCTGTCCGCGACGGCGAGTGCCCCGGTGACCGCCTGGCCCAGCAGGGCGGTCTCGGCGGCGAACCCGGCCCGCCCCTCGTGCGCGCGCAGTTCCCGGCGGCGGGCGTCGAGGGTGGCGCGGGCCCGGTTGACGCCGCCGAGGACCTCGGCGATCCGCTCCAGGATCGCGGTGCGGACGGTGGCATCGCCGATGTCGAGTCCGGCGACGACCTCCGTGACGGTTTCCAGGCTTCCGCTCTGTCCGTCGAGGAGGGCGGCGAGGGGAGCCGCCTCGGCGGTGGTGGCGATCACGGCGGCCTCGGCGGTGAGCCGGGCGGTCTCCTGGTGGTAGGCGGCGAAGGCGTCCTCGCGCGCGAGGAAGGCCACGGCCCGGCCGGCGAAGGAGGCGATGTCGGCCTCGGTCTCGGCGGCCAGTCCGTCGATGCGGTCGGTGTCCGCGTACCGCAGCTCCTTGAGGGTGAGGAGGTGTCCGTGTGCGCGGCGCAGTCCGGTCAGGCGGTCCACCCAGTCGCCGGTGCTGCCGGGGGCCTCGCCGCGCAGGCGCCGTACGAGGGAGGCGGTCCGCTCCGTGGCGTCGGCCAAGGCGTCGGCGGCCTGCCGGGTCAGGGTCTGTACGGTCTCGAACTCGGCCAGCACCTGCTCGGCGGCGGCACGGACCTCGCCCAGTGGTGTGAGCAGGTCCCCTAGGCCGGGGTCCTCCAGCCAGTGATACTGGTCGGCGGCCCGGAGGCAGGCGGCGACGAGCAGCTGGTACCCGGCGGTGGTCCGGGTGGTCCCGGAAGCCGTGGCGGCGACGGAGAGGCAGTCAGAGATGCCGCGGACGAGGTCGGCGTTCCCTACGCGGGCCAGCGCGCCGGTGCCGACGGGCCGGGACGCGGCGTAGGTGTCGGAGACGTACGGGGAACTCCAGCGCTGGACCGGGTGCACGCGGGCGGGCTCGTCGGAGTCGGCGCGCAGCACCAGCAGTCCGCCGTCGTCGAAGAGGGCGTGGCCGGTGCAGGAGAGGGGGGCGGCGATCTCCTTGCGGATGACGTTGTACGGGAGCAGCAGGCTGCGGCCCTCCGAACGGGCGTGGAAGACGTACAGCACGTCCTCGCCGTTGGGAGAGCGCACCGTCCGCTCGTACTCAAGCCCTTCGGTGGGGGTGTCGAAGGTCTTGGAGACGCCGGAGGCCAGGCAGTAGCCGCCGGGGAAGACGATCCCCTGGTTCTCGGGGAGCCGGCGGGCGGCCCGACCGATTCCGTCGAGGCGGACGACGGTCCTGGTGACGGTGTTGAAGACCAGGTGGCGCCGGGCTTTCTCCTTGTACGGGCGCACGCGCAGCAGGATCAGCGGCCCGACGCGTGCGTACTCGATGTCCGCGTCGGCGAGGGACTGCAGCGGGTCGTCGACGGGCTCGGAGTGGATCCCCGCGCCGGTCTCGGTGTCGTCCTCGGTCTTGACGATGAGGGTGCCGCCGACCGTGGCGACGAAGACCTCGCCGCCGACGGACACGTGCGGGTGGCGGCCCAGGACGTGGTCCTCGCGGGTCGTCACGGTCCACTCGAAGTCGTGGGCGGGCGGAAGAACGTGATCGCGCTCGCCCCGGCCGTCCAGGAACGTCGCCGTCCCGTCGTCCTTCAGGGTCCAGCGCAGGACCCGGATGTCCTCGCTCGTCTCGCCGGTCCGGAAGACGGCCAGCAGCTTCCCGTCGACGAGGCGGAGCTGGAGCAGGCGGGTCGCACGGTAGTAGCGGTGGAGGGCCTCGAACTCCCGGCGGAAGGCAGGGTCGTCGAGCAGACCGGGAACGGCGCCCTCGGGCAGCCGTTCCAGGTCACGGCCGTGCAGGGTGAAGACGTCGGCCACGCCGGTCTCGGGTTTCAGGCGGGGGACGCCGGCGTGGTGGCCGAAGAGCAGACGGTCCCCGACGGCCACGATGTCGCGCGGTGTGCAGGTGTGCTCGGTGCGGATGCGCTCGGTGGCTTCGAGGGCCAGCCCGGCGGAGCCGAACTCCCCGGCCCGGCGGGTGTTGAGCGCCTCGGCCCGCCGGGCCAGCTCACCGGCCTGCGCGGCGAGCCGGTCGCGCAGCACCTCGTAGGTGCCCGCGTCCATGGGGGACGTGCTGGTCATGATGTGGCTCCCTGCGGGTGCGTACGGCGTCTTCGGCGTGCTCGGGTGGTGCACGGGCCGGGGCCGCCGAGGGGAGTGCGGCGGCCCCGGACGTGCGGGGGTGTGCGAGATCCGGATCAGGCCGTGGCCGAGCCGTTGAGCCCGGCGCTCAACTTCGCGAGGGGCATGTCGGCCAGGCCCAACTGCCCGGCCTTGTCCAGCAGCTCGCCGAGCTGCCCGGACTGGGCGCCGCCGCCCTGCATCAGTTTCATCAGCAGCGCGGACACGGTCAGGTTCTGCACGTCGGAGGTCGAGACCGAGCCGAGCACCCGCGTGACGTCCTCCGTGAAGTCGGACGTGCCGTCCAGCCAGGGCTTCACGAGCGCCTGCGCGGTGTCGGAGTGCTGGACGAAGGCGTCGACGCCCTTGCCGAGCGAGATCGAGGAGACGAGACGGTCGAAGAAGACGGAGTCGCCGCCGACGATGTTGATGTCGGCCTTCTCCAGCCCGGCCGCGACCACCATGGCCTGGGCCTCGGCGACCTGCCGCTGCACGTCGAGACCGGCCAGCCGGACCTCCTTCTCGGCCGCCAGCCGCAGCCGGTATTCCTCGTGCCCGCGGGAAGCCTCGTCCAGCGCGGCCATCGCGGCGGCCTTCTCCGTCAGACCCGCGGCCTCCGCCTTCAGCTTCTCCCCGATCATCGCCGCGTCGGCGCTCGCCTGCGCGCGGGTGCCCTCGGCCTGCGCCTTCAGCCGGGCCTCGGTGGCGTGCGCCTCCGCCAGCCCCGTCTTCTCGATCGCGTCCGCTTCCTTCTCCCGGACCTGCACGGCGGCCAGCCCGGGCGCCGCCGTCTCCGCCTGGACACCCTCCGCGAGACGGAGCTTGGCGCGGGCATCGAGGTCGGCGGTCTTCACCCTGGCCTCGGCCAGGGTGAGCTGCTCGGCGGCCCGGTGCACGGC